>JAGBTL010000217.1 GCA_017631355.1 Clostridia bacterium | reverse complement strand
CTTAACACCATTAGATGCCTTTACGGTTGCAGGAGCATCAAAGTGTCTTGTGAGAACAACTGCAGAGAGCTCTGCTTCAGCGCCGTCCTTAACTGCAGCGACGGAATAGTTGTAGTAGGTGTTGTTCTTAACGTTTGTGTCTGTAAATGTCTTTTCTGTTACGTTAGCAAGAAGAACTGTTTCTGCAGCGCCTCCATCACGACGGTAAACGTTATAGGAATCTGCCTCACCGTCACACTCCCAGGTAAGAAGCTCACCTTCGGTTGTGCTCTTTGCTGTGAGAGTTGTTTTGTAGGTTGCATTATCGTCAAGGAGTGCTGTTGCCTGTGACGCAATGTCAACGTCGGGTATAATTTCTTCAACCGCGCTTACGGGAACACAAGTGAAAACACTCATAATAAGCAGCGTGCTGAGAAGTACACTTAAAAGCTTTTTCATAGATAAATCCTCCTTTTATCTTATATAACATTATAATAGCACAAAGGGTTTTAACATTAAAGTGCAATATTGTACAAAAAGACCCCCCCATATTGTGCAACATAAACAAAAGCATTGTCGAAGCCTGCTTCAACAATGCTTTTCGTTGCTTTTTCGCACTTTTTATTGATGCTCACCTACGGTAACGGTCATAAGTGAAATAAGATTGTAGCCGTTCTCCGTTTTCTTGAGAGTGATGTCGGCATACTTGTCAGGCTCTGCGGAGCCGATTGAGCCGTCGGCCTTGATTTCAACGTTGTTTATACCCACATAGCCAACACGAAGCTGAATTACGCCACCTGATTTTTCAACGGAATCAATACGAACCGCAAAGGGCGGTGTTGCACCCGAAAGGGGCACGTAGTAAACGTTCTTTGCAGCATCGTAGTCAAACTGATAGCCGTAGCCCACAACCGTGCCGTGAACCAAGGGATTCTCCGAGCCGAACATGGCTGTATAGTGACCCTCAACTGCTGCCGCGGGAACTATAAGACCCTTGTCGCTTACCTCGTATTCGCCTGTTTTAACGCTATCGCTAAGCAAATCGCAAACAGCAATATTACGAAGAGTTTCCTTGTTTGCCTTTGTAATATCAGCAAACGGGTCAGGGTCGACGCCTACAACCCACATAAGGAAATCGGCATATTCTTCATACTCTGCAGAAACCTGTGACTCCGTATTAGCCACACCAATGCACTTTTCAACGATGCTTACAACACCGACTATGGCAAGTGCAAGAACTATGATACCTGCAATAAAGGGAGCCTTTTTCTTCTTTTCCTTTTTCTGCTGTATAGTAATAATTTCATCCATTTTAATTACCTGCTATATTTTCTTCTGTTGCGCTCGGTACGTCTTTCAATAGCCTCGCGGCGTGCTTTTTCCTTCTGCCTTTTCTTTTTCTCTGCCTCTTTCTGACGGAGAATAAGGTTGATTCGGAAAACAACAATTGTACCACCGATAACCTGAACTATGTCACAGCCTGTTGCCTCGGCAATTTTTGTGGCAAGCTCCTTGGGGCTTTCGGGTGCGCTTTCAAGGTGAACCTTGATTTTGAAAAGCTCGCGTGTGTTGAAGGTATCCTCAAGCTGTGCAACGACAGCATCGGTCACACCCTCCTTGCCAATCTGAAAAATCGGGTCAAGTCCGTTTGCCTCGGCACGGAGCCTTGCTCTTTCTTTGCTTGTCATATATTCTACTCCAATAAAAATTATTCTTTAGACCAGGTTGTGCCCTCACGTGTATCAAGTAGCTTGATGCCCTTTTCAAGGAGCTCGTTTCTGATTCTGTCGGCCTCGGCAAAGTTTTTCTCCTTCTTTGCTGCAGCACGGAGAGCAATCTGCTCCTCAACGTAAAGTGTAAGCTCATCCTTTTCGCCCTGAGGCTCCTCTGCCTGCTCTGTCAGCTTTTTTGCGCCCTCAACAAGGTTGAGAGAAAGCACCCTGTCAAAGTCATTGAGAAGATAAAGCTTTGTTTTATCATTTGTGCTTGATTTAAGCACGTCATAAACTGCTGTAATTGCAAGTGAGGTGTTAATATCGTTATCAAGTGCATCCTTGAAGGCGGCTGTAAGCTTTTCAACTGCCTCGTTATCAAGCACCTGTGAATCGTCATCCTTAAGTGTGGCAATCTTTTTAAGAAGCTTGTCGTATGCAGTTGCCGCACCATCAAGGTTCTCATAGGAGAACACAAGCTGCTTTCTGTAATGTGACTGCAAGCAGAAAAATCTGTAAGCAAGGGGGTTGTAGCCCTTTTCCTCAAGGAGAGAAACTGTAAGGAACTCGCCCTTCGACTTGCTCATTTTACCTGAATTTGTGTTAAGGTGAAGCACGTGGAACCAGAAGTTACACCACTTGTGACCGATGAATGCCTCACTCTGTGCAATTTCGTTTGTGTGGTGAGGGAATGCATTGTCAATACCACCGCAATGGATGTCAAGGTGCTCACCAAGGTGTTTGAGGCTGATTGCGGAGCACTCAATGTGCCAGCCGGGGTAGCCAACGCCCCAGGGAGAATCCCACTTAAGTGCCTGCTCCTCAAACTTTGACTTTGTGAACCAGAGCACGAAGTCATTTTTATTGCGCTTGTTTGTATCCTCCTCAACACCATCACGAACACCGACCATAAGCTCGTCGCTGTCGTGCTTGTTGAAAACGTAGTATTCCTCAAGCTTTGAGGTATCAAAGTAAACGTTACCGCCTGCAATGTAAGCATAGTCCTTTTCAATAAGGCCCTGCACCATTGCAATGAATTCATCAATACAGTTTGTGGCAGGCTCAACAACGTCGGGTGTTTTGATGTTAAGCTTTGCACAGTCGGCAAAGAATGCATCTGTATAGAACTTGGCAATATCCATTACTGTTTTATTTTCTCGCTTGGCACCCTTAACCATTTTGTCCTCGCCTGTGTCGGCATCGCTTGAAAGGTGACCAACGTCTGTAATGTTCATTACACGCTTAACGTCGTAACCGCTGTAACGAAGGTGCTTTTCAAGCACGTCCTCCATAATGTAGCTACGAAGGTTGCCGATGTGTGCAAAGTGATAAACAGTAGGTCCGCAGGTGTACATATTAACCTTGCCGGGTACTATTTCCTTAAAATCTTCCTTTTTACGGGTAAGTGAATTGTAAAGTTTCATATATCCTCCACGTTATATTGAAAAATCGTTGATTATTTTGAAAAATCTATAAGCTTAACAGACTGCTTTACATAAATAACGCCTGAAATTAAGCAAAGCACCGCTGTAACCCACAGCATACCGTTTGATACCGCTGAAAGGGGGAAGCTCTCGCCAAGCACGCCTGCCTCGTTAAGCTCTGCAAGGAGCATAATCAGAAGTGAGAAAACCATTTGTGATATAGTTTTGAGCTTGCCGTAAATATTTGCGGGAATAACCACACCCTGTGCCGTAGCGACAAGCCTGAACGAGGTTATTGTAAACTCCCTCAATAATACTATCATAATTATCCAGATATTGCAAAGGTCAAGCTGCATAAATGCAAGCAAAGCCACTGTTGTGAGTATTTTATCAGCAACAGGGTCTGCAAGCTGACCGAAAACGGTTACAATATTATTCTTTCTTGCAATTTTGCCGTCAAGGAAATCTGTAATTGAGGCAATGGCAAAAACAACAAAGCCATAGAGAAAATGGTGCTCAAGCCCACTCAAAAACAAAACAAGAAAAACGGGTGTAAGAATAATTCTGACAATAGTAAGCTGGTTTGGTAAATTTGCTTTACTCATACTGCCTCTCCAATAAGGCCATATTCGTTCTTATCAAAAATTTCAACAGGAACAATATCGCCGTCATCAATACGATAGCCCGATGTAAGGATAACGCTGTTATCAATCTCGGGAGCGTCCATATATGTTCTGCCGTAGTAGCTGTCTGTGTAAGGGTCATAGCCCTCAACAATTACGTCAAGAGTTTTGCCCATAAAATCATCAAGCTTGTTATCGGCAATTGTGTACTGCTGTGTCATAATGGCCTCGGCACGCTCTGCAGCAATCTCGGGTTCAATCTGATTATCAAAATCATAGGCAGGTGTGCCCTCCTCGCGGGAGTAAGCGAAGCAGCCTACTCTGTCAAGCTTCGCCTCGTTCACAAACTCGCTGAGAGCTGTAAATGCCTCGTCGCTTTCACCGGGGAAGCCTGTAATAAAGGTTGTTCGGATTACGATATCCGGAATTTTTGCACGGAGCTTGTTAACAAGCGCAAGAAGGCTTTCCTTGTCGCCCCTGCGGTTCATTGCCTTAAGAACGCCTGAGTCCACGTGCTGCATGGGAATATCAATGTAATTGCAAACCTTTTCATTACGAGCGATGGCATCAATAAGCTCATCTGTTACACGCTCGGGATAGCAATATAAAAGCCTGATCCATGCAAGGCCTTCAATTTTGTTGAGCTCGTCAAGAAGCTGAGGTAATCTGCTTTCGCCGTAAAGGTCCTCACCGTATTTTGTGGTGTCCTGTGCAACGATAATAAGCTCCTTAACACCCTTTTCGCAGAGCATTTTCGCCTCGTCAACAACGTCATCAAAGGGACGGCTTCTGAAATCGCCACGGATTGAAGGAATTGCACAATATGAGCAGCGGTTGCTGCAGCCCTCGGCAATTTTAAGATATGCGGTATATTCGGGTGTTGTAAGAATTCTGCCACCGTCAAGGGGAAGCTTTTCCTTTTCGGGGAATGATGATACAGGCTCATCATTTTCATAAAGACTGTTGCAAATTTCAACAATATCAACGTTTGCACCAAGTCCGATTACACCGTCAACCTCGGGGATTTCGGCAAAGATTTCATCAGCATAACGCTGTGCTAGGCAGCCTGTAACAAGTATTTTTTCAATTACACCATCCTCTTTAAGGTCTGCCATTTCAAGGATTGTATCAATAGCCTCTCGCTTGGCATCCTCAATAAAACCGCAGGTGTTTACAATAACGATTTCTGCATCAAAGGTTTCATTTACAAGTAAATAATCTGCATCAACGAGCTTTTTGAGCATAATCTCGGCATCTATCTGATTTTTGGGACAGCCAAGACTGATCATACCAACTTTTTTTGACATAATTTCACCTCATAGCGGGAATTTCAATACCTATCTCTTCAAACGCTGATTTTATATCCCCAAAAGAATAGCCCATTCGCACAAAACGATTGAAAATTCGCTTAACGTCCTTGGGGGAATCAAGACTTTTTTCATATTTTGTCCTTAACATATCTATAATACGCTGAATTGGCTCATTGTCAAGAGTTTTAAGCGTATTATCTATAATTTCAGAGTCAACTCCCTTAAGACGAAGCTCATAGGATATCCTTTTTACATCATATTTCTTCGTTTCAAAAAGATGCCTTGCATATTGACGGCAAAAGGACTCGTCGTCAATATAACCGTAGTGCTCCATTTTTTCTATTGCGCGACGGGATGCCTCGGCACCATATTTCAGCTTCAGCTTGTTAAGAAGCTCCTTGCGGGAGTACGCCCTCATTGAAAGATACGTAATTCCCTTCTCATAAGCAGAGCGAAAGCCTGCCTCCTCTTTCAAGGAAGCAAGCTCGTCATCTGAAATTTCCTGACCCTCGCTGTAGCCTGCACGGTACCAATAATCGTCGTACAGAGTAAGGGTGTATTCACCGTCAATATAAATATGAACCTTGTTGCCGTTACCCGGCTTTGAAGTTATTTTCATTATTCGTCGTCATCCACAGCAATATCAATTTTTGCTCGTGCCTTTTCCTTGGAAACAGGCTCTGCAGCAGGTGTAGGAGCAGTTTCTCTGCGGAAAACAGGATTACGTGCAGAAATAAGGTTGTTGATGCCCTCGCGGACCTTTGCCTCAATTTCAGCGCAGAACTCGGGTGTTTCACGAAGATATTCCTTAACGTTGTCACGACCCTGTCCGAGACGCTCCTCACCGTAGTAGAACCATGCACCGCTTTTGCGGATAACCTCCATTTTTACTGCAAGGTCAAGGATTTCGCCATACTTGGAGATACCCACGCCATACATAATGTCAAACTCTGCCTCTTTAAAGGGAGGTGCAACCTTGTTCTTTACAATCTTTGCACGTGTACGTGAGCCGATAAACTCGTTACCGGGTCCCTTAAGCTGCTCAACTCTGCGAACGTCAATTCTGATGGTGGAATAGAACTTAAGTGCACGGCCACCTGTTGTAACCTCCGGGTTACCGTATATAACACCAACCTTTTCACGAAGCTGGTTGATGAAAATTACCATTGTATTTGACTTTGAAATTGCGCCTGTAAGCTTTCTTAATGCCTGTGACATAAGTCGAGCGTGAAGGCCAACGTGTGAGTCGCCCATTTCACCCTCAATTTCAGCCTTTGGAACAAGTGCTGCAACAGAGTCAACAACAATAACGTCAAGGGCACCTGAGCGTGCAAGGTACTCGGCAATTTCAAGAGCCTGCTCACCATTGTCGGGCTGTGAAACAAGGAGTGAATCAATATCAACGCCAAGTGCTGCAGCATAAACAGGATCAAGCGCGTGCTCAGCATCAATAAACGCAGCCTCGCCGCCCTTCTTCTGTGCTTCGGCAACAACGTGAAGTGCAAGTGTGGTTTTACCTGAGCTTTCAGGACCGTAGATTTCAATAATTCTGCCCTTGGGAAGACCGCCGATGCCTGTTGCTGCATCAAGAGCGATTGAGCCTGTGGGGATAGCCTCCACGTTCATACCTGCGTTTTCACCAAGGCGCATAATAGCACCCTTGCCGAAGTTCTTTTCTATCTGTGAAAGCGCTGTTTTAAGCGCCTTGCTCTTTTCATTTCTGTCTGCCATTTTTATACTCCCTTCAAAGTGTACAAATGTTCGGTTCGTGAGTATTATATATGATATTTTCGGAAAAATCAAGCAATTTTGAAAAAAAATTTGAAAATATACTCCTTGAATATGTGAAAGTTCATAAAATACGCGATTTTGTGAAAAAAACACTTGAATTTGAATTCAAAAGG
>JAGBTL010000216.1 GCA_017631355.1 Clostridia bacterium | reverse complement strand
TCTTTACATACGACTTCGACAGATTCCGTTCCGAAGACATTCTCCCCCTCTTCAAAAAATACAATATCACAACTTTCTGCGCACCGCCCACAATGCTCAGAATGATGATTAAACAGGATATTTCCAAATACGATTTCTCCTCTGTTAAGCATATGACAACAGCAGGTGAAGCTCTTAACCCTGAAGTTTACCGCCAATTTGAAAAGGCAACAGGTCTTCAGATTATCGAGGGCTTCGGTCAGACCGAAAGCACAATGATTATCGGTAATATGACAGGCGCCTCTCATAAAATCGGTTCAATGGGTAAGCCTGCTCCTATTTACGACGTTTGCCTTGTTGACTCAGAGGGTAACCCCGTTAACGTTGGTGAAAACGGTGAAATCGTTGTTAACGTTAAGGATGGCGCACCCTGCGGTCTCTTTACAGGCTATTATAACGACGAGGCTAAAACCAAAGAGGTTTGGCACGACGGCTATTACCACACAGGCGACGTTGCCTGGATGGACGAGGACGGCTTCTATTGGTACGTTGGTCGTGTTGATGACGTTATCAAGTCATCAGGCTACCGTATCGGACCGTTTGAGATTGAAAGTGTTATTATGGAGCTTCCCTACGTTCTTGAGTGCGGCGTTTCTGCTGCTCCCGACGAGGTTCGCGGTCAGGTTGTTAAGGCAAGCATTGTGCTTGTTAACGGCACCGAGGCCACTGAGGAGCTTAAGAAGGAAATTCAGAAATACGTTAAAGAGCGTACTGCTCCTTACAAATATCCACGTATCGTTGTTTTCCGCGATGAGCTTCCTAAAACTACAAGTGGTAAAATCCAGCGTAATAAATTATAATTTCAAGAGGTGATTAAGATGCAGCACAAAAGAATAACTCTTTTTGCAGGTCATTACGGCAGCGGCAAAACAAACATTGCGGTAAACTATGCAATGCATCTTAAGTCACTTGGTAATGACGTGGTTGTTGCTGACCTTGATATAGTTAATCCCTATTTCCGCACAAGGGACAGCCTTGAGGATTTTGAAAGGGCAGGTATTCGCCTTATATCCTCAGCGTTTGCATCCTCAAACGTTGATTTGCCCGCACTTCCTCAGGACGTTTATTCAATTTTGGATAACCCCACCGAGTACGCCATAATGGATATCGGCGGTGACGATAGGGGAGCCTATGCTCTTGGTCGCTATGCAGACTCCATTAAAGAGGAAAACAACTACGAAATGCTTTTCATTTTCAATAAGTATCGTCCGTTAACACCTACCGCACAGGATGCGGCAGAAATAATGGCGGAGATTGAAAATGCCTGTCACGTTAAATTCACGGCAATCGTCAACAACTCCAATCTTGGTGAAATGACAACTGCCGAGGATATATTAAATTCAGTTCCCGAAACTGAAGAATTAAGCAAAATAACAGGCTTGCCTGTTAAAATGACTTCGGTCAGAAGTGATTTAGTTAATAATCTCAACGGAAAAGTCGAAAACCTCTTTCCGCTGACTTTACAAAAAAAGATAGTATAGGGTGAGGAAAATGGCAAAAGTAACATTTGCAGAAAATGTATGCAAGGGTTGCGGCTTATGCGTAACTGCTTGTCCCAAAAAGATTGTGGAGCTTGACTCTGCAAAGCTCAATGCAAAAGGGCATCATCCCGCTCACTGCATTGATGAAGGTCAGTGTATCGGTTGTGCTTTCTGCGCAACAATGTGCCCTGACTGTGCAATAACTGTTGAAAGGTAAGGTGAAAAAGATGGGTGAAAAAGTTTTAATGAAGGGCAACGAGGCTATTGCTGAATCTGCTATTAGAGCAGGCTGTATGCACTATTTCGGTTATCCCATTACCCCTCAGACAGAAATTGCCGCATACATGGCAAAGCGTATGCCTAAGGTTGGCGGCGTGTTCCTTCAGGCGGAGAGTGAAATCGCTGCTATCAATATGGTTCTTGGTGTTGCCGCAACAGGTAAGCGTGTAATGACATCAAGCTCAAGCCCCGGAGTTTCTCTTAAGAGCGAGGGCATTTCATACATAGCAGGTAGCGACGTTCCTGCACTTATTGTTAATGTACAGCGTGGTGGCCCCGGTCTTGGTGGTATTCAGCCTTCACAGTCTGACTATTTCCAGGCAGTTAAGGGCGGCAGCCACGGTGACTTTAAGAAAATTGTTCTTGCTCCTGCATCAGTTCAGGAGATGGCAGACCTTACTGCTACTGCATTTGACCTTGCTGACAAGTACAGAATGCCCGCAATGATTCTTGCTGATGGTACACTCGGTCAGATGATGGAGCCTGTTGAGCTTCCCGATACAGCTCCCAACACATTTGATAAGCCCTGGGCACTTACAGGCACAAAGTGTCAGAGAAAGCACAACATCTGCAACTCTCTCTACCTTAAGGCAGAGGAGCTTGAAAGAACAAACTTTGAGCGTTTTGCAAGATATAAGGAAATTGAGGAGAACGAGGTTCTCTTTGAGGAATACCTTATGGACGATGCAGAAATCTGCGTTGTTTCCTTCGGTATCACAGCTCGTGTAGCAAAGAATGCTATTGTTGAAGCAAGAGCAAAGGGTATCAAGGTTGGTATGATTCGTCCCATTACACTCTGGCCCTTCCCCGATAAGGTTCTCAGAGCAGCAGCTGACAAGTGCAAGGCATTCCTTTCAGTTGAAATGAATATGGGTCAGATGATTGAGGATATCAAGCTTGCAACAGAGTGTAAGAAGCCTGTTTACCTTTGCAATCGTACAGGCGGTATGATTCCTGCACCCGAAGAGGTTCTTGCAAAGATTGTTGAAATCAACGAAGGAGGCGACAAATAATGGTAGTTTTTGAAAAATCAAAGGTATTAACCGACGCACCCCTCCATTATTGCCCCGGTTGTACACATGGTATTATTCATCGTCTTGTTGCAGAGGTTATTGAGGAGTTAGGCATTGAGGGCAGAACAATCGGTGTTGCACCCGTTGGTTGCTCAGTTATGGCTTACGACTACTTCACAACAGACTTCATTCAGGCACCCCACGGCAGAGCTCCGGCTGTTGCTACAGGTGTTAAGCGTGCAGACCCCGAAAACAATATCGTTTTCACATATCAGGGTGACGGCGACCTTGCTGCTATCGGTACTGCAGAAACAGTTCACGCTGCTGCACGTCGTGAGAATATCACAGTTATTTTCGTTAACAACGCTATCTATGGTATGACAGGCGGTCAGATGGCTCCCACAACACTTCCCGGTCAGGTAACACAGACATCACCCTATGGTCGTGACGTTGAAACAGTTGGTTACCCCGTAAAGGTTTGTGAGCTCCTTTCAAACGTTGATGGTGCCGCTTACCTTGAGCGTGTATCTGTTAACAACCCTGCAAACGTTAAAAAGGCAAAGAAGGCTATCAAAAAGGCTTTCCAGAACCAGATTGAGGGCAAGGGCTTCTC
>JAGBTL010000215.1 GCA_017631355.1 Clostridia bacterium | reverse complement strand
ACCATATCAATTTCAGCTGCACCGTTTTTAACTGCATCGGCTGTTTCAAAAACCTTGCAGGCTGTTGTGTTATAGCCGTTAGGAAAGCCGATAACCGTGCAGACAGACAGCTTATCACCACAATAATCTACACATTCCTTAACATATGAGGGAGGAATGCAAACACTTGCTGTGTTGAATTTCATGCCATCGTCACAAATTGCCTTAATCTGCTCCCAGGTTGCCTCCTGCTTTAAGAGTGTGTGGTCAACGTGACAGAGAATTTCTTTAAGCTCCATAAATCAAACCGCCTTTGTAAATCTATTTGATTATATTGTAGCATTTTTATCCAAAAAGGTAAACAGTATATATAAAATATCATACTATATTTATAATTGATTTAAAAGAAAAACTGTGCTATTATTTAAGATGTATTTTTATGTAATTTTTATTTTTTTGAAAATAAGGTGATTATTTTGAAAAATCTGTTAGTCATTTTCGGTGGCTGCTCAAGCGAATATGAGGTTTCACTCCGTTCAAGTGCCTCTGTCCTTCGCAACATTGACCGCAGCAAGTACAACGTTATCACTCTTGGTATCACAAAGGACGGTAGCTGGCTCCTTTACAACGGCTCCATTGACAACATTGAAAACAACACCTGGCTCACTATGGGTGTTACAACTCCTGCAGTGATCTCCCCTGACAAAAAGGACAAGGCTTTGCTTGTGCTTAAGGAAACAGGCGTTGAGAAAATCAGCGTAGACGTAATCTTCCCTGTGCTCCACGGCAAAAACGGCGAGGACGGCACAATTCAGGGCATCTTTGACCTTGCAGGCATCCCCTACGTTGGCTGCGGACTTCTTGCAAGCGCCATGTGTATGGATAAGGCAATCACAAACACACTTGCTGACGAAGCCGGCATTGACGGTGCAAAATGGGCGGCATTCACCCGTTCAGAATACTATGCAGGCAACGTTGACCTTGAGCCCATCGTTGAAAAGCTTTCCTTTCCCATCTTCGTTAAGCCCGCAAACGCAGGCTCATCAGTAGGCATTTCAAAGGCACACAATATGGATGAGCTTAAGAAAGCTCTTGACGTTGCATTTGAGAACGACTACAAGGCAGTTCTTGAAGAAACTCTCATTGGCAGAGAGGTTGAATGTGCAGTTATGGGTAACGATGATCCCATTGCATCCTGCATCGGTGAAATTTTACCCACAGCAGAGTTCTACGATTACGAAGCAAAATACATAGACAATTCAACAGGCCTTGCAATCCCTGCAGACCTCCCCGAGGAAATCAGCGAAAAGCTTCGCAAGGCAGCAATCCACGCTTACAAAACAATGGGATGTGAGGGCTGCTCACGAGTTGACTTCTTCCTTGCAGAGGACGGCACCTGCTACCTTAACGAGATTAACACTCTCCCCGGCTTTACATCTATTTCAATGTTCCCCAAGCTCTTTGGTCAGGTGGGTATTCCTTACTCAGAGCTTATTGACAGACTCATTGCTTACGCCGAGGAGCGCGACAAATGAGAAAAGTTGAAATAGAATTTGTCAGTGAACAGCAGTATCACGACGACAGAGAAAGCAGCAAGCTCAAAACAAAGGGCACTTTGACGGAAATTGACGGAGTAAAAACAATTTCCTACACCGAGCCCGACACAGAAATGGGCAAGTGTGAAACAATTGTTAAGGTTATAAACAGCCACTTCATTGAAATGAGCAGAAAGGGTGTTTACGAAACAACCTTCCTTATTGAGGAGGGCAAAACCCACCCCTGTATTTACAGAACCCCCTTCGGTGAAATGGCAATGGATATAGTGGCACACAGAGTAAACGTTCAGATTCCTGACGTTTCAGGTAAAATTCTTCTTTGCTACGTGCTTGAAAGCAATGGAGAAATTATTGGCGAAAACAATCTTTTAATGAAAATAAATGAGGTTTGAATATGTCAAAGTTAGTTAAGCTTGCAGAGGAACAGATTATTAAATCCGTTACCGATGCTATCAACACAAACATTGCAGCCGGTTCCTTCATTGAAGCAGAAATTCCTGCCTTCAAAACAGAAATCCCTGCAGACAGAAAAAACGGTGACTACTCTGCAAATGCGGCATTTATGATGTCAAAGGCACTCAGAATGCCTCCAAGAAAAATCGCAGAGGGCATCCTTGAAAAAATCAATCTTGAGGGCACCTATTTCAAGTCCTGTGAGGTTGCAGGCCCCGGCTTCATCAACTTCTTCCTGAAGCCCGAGTTCTATGCAGATATTCTCCTTGACGTTGAAAAATGCGGTGACAAATACGGCAGAAGCGACTTCGGCAACGGCAAAAAAATAAACGTTGAATTTGTTTCTGCAAACCCCACAGGCCCTATGCACATGGGTAATGCCCGTGGTGGTGCACTTGGTGACTGCCTTGCAGCGGTGCTTGACTGGGCAGGCTATGAGGTAGAGCGTGAGTTCTACGTTAACGATGCCGGTAATCAGATTGACAAATTTGCTCTTTCACTTGACGTGCGTTATCAGCAGATAATCAATGGCGAGGATTCAATCGAGCTTCCCGAGGACAGCTACCACGGTGACGATATCCGCGTTCTTGCACAGAGCTATATTGACGAATTGGGTACAGGTCTTCTTGAGCTTTCAGAGGCAGACAGAAGAAAAGCTCTCGTAGAATACGGTCTTCCCAAGAACATTGCAACCATGAAGGCGGCTATGGAAAAATACCGCATTGACTATAACACTTGGTTCTCAGAGCTTACACTCCACAATGGCGGTGAGCTTAAGGAAACTATTGATATCCTTACAAAGAACGGTTACACCTACGAAAAGGAAGGCGCCCTCTGGTACAAGAATATTGAGGTTATGACCGCTATCCTTAAGCGTGAGGGCAAGTCTGATGAGGATATTGAAAAGCTTGAGCTTAAGGACGACGTTCTTATCCGTCAGAACGGCAACCCCACATACTTTGCCGCTGACATTGCATACCACAGAAACAAGCTTGAAAAGAGAGGCTTTGACAAGGCTATTGACGTTTGGGGTGCAGACCACCACGGTCACGTTGCACGTATGAAGGGCGCTATGGAGGCTGTCGGCATTGACGGTGACAGACTTGACGTTGTGCTTATGCAGCTTGTTAACCTTATGAAGGACGGCAAACCTGTTAAAATGTCAAAGCGTACAGGTAAGGCCATCACACTTGTTGACCTCCTTGACGAGGTTCCCATAGATGCAGTAAGATTCCTCTTTAATATGCGTGAGGCAGGCAGTGCAATGGACTTTGACCTTGACCTTGCAGTTGAGCAGTCAAACCAGAACCCTGTTTTCTACTGTCAGTATGCACACGCAAGAATCTGCAGTATTCTCAAAAAGCTTGCTAACGAGGGTATTACATCAAGGAAGCCCCTGGCAAGTGAGCTTATGCTCCTTACAAGTGATGAGGAAACAGATCTTATCTCTCACCTTGCATCACTTACAGGTGTTATTGTTAACGCAGCAAACACCTACGACCCTGCAAAGATTACTCACTATGCAACAGACCTTGCAACAAAGTTCCACCGCTTCTACAACGCACAGCGTGTTATGGTGGACGACGAGTCACTTATGCAGGCAAGAATTTTCCTTTGTGTATGCGTTCGCGACACAATGAGAAACGTTCTTTCAATGCTTAAAATCAATGCTCCCGAGAGCATGTAAATTCAAATAAAAAAACTCTCTTACCCGAATGAGTAAGAGAGTTTTTTTATTCTGTTTAATCAAGAAAAATCGGGTTTGCCCAAGCGCGTCTGCCCTCAAAATCCTCAACGTAAATACGGATATATTTGTAGTCATCCTTAAGGTCATAGACTGCACTTGTTACAGGCTCGCCCTTTGAAACAACCTTACGGCTGGGCTTCATATCGCAGCAGAAAACGACCTCCTTACACGGACTGCATTCCACGTGAGCAAAGCCCTGATCATCCACGTAAAAGTCCTTGATTTCAGGTCCGCAGGAGGAATAAAATTCACCGTTCTTAAGGGCGGAAAGTATTGATTTTACGTTATTTTCAGCATTAACCATAACCCAGCCCTTGCAATGCTGATACATAGCGTGTCCGTCATCAGTTGCAACTGCATAAATAAGCTGACCCTGCCCTAAAAGCTCGTCCCAATACATACCGTTGTCCGTATCCATATTGCACTCAATGGCACATCCGCTGTTCCAGATTTCCATTGCGAAGTTACCCTTTAATTTATCAAAATATCGGGGCGGTGTTGAGCTCCATTGGGGGTGACAGTATATTGTAAGATTGTTTTTAGCGTGGGCTTCGTCAAGGAAAGCCTGAAATTCCTCCTGAGTGTTATACTCGCACCTTGGAAGCTCCTCGCCGTGCTTGTAACCGTTTGTTTCATCATCGGGGCCTATGCATACCTGATGAAAGCACCTGAAGCCTTTACCCTTTTCAAAGGTTCTGTCATATTCCGTTCCTGGGATTATGGTAATATCAACGTCCTCGGCATAGTTTTTGAAATTATAAATTCTATGGTCGGTAAGTGCAAGGAAATCATAGCCGTTCTCCTTGTGGAGTCGTATAACCTCCTCGGGAGTGCCGTCACCGTCAGAAACTGTTGTGTGACAATGAAGTCCACCCTTAAGCATCTTATTACCGGTATCAAAAAAGGCCTGCTGTCTTTTCATAAAATCAACCTCGCATAAAAATCAAAAAATTAACACAAGGTGACGACAAAGCCACGGCAATGTCGTCACCTATTGTTTTACTTATTATCAATATATCTGCAGGCAGCAAGAGCCGCTACTGCACCATCTGCAGAAGCAGTTGTTATCTGACGGATAGCCTTCTGTCGGCAATCGCCTGCAACAAAAATACCCTGTGTTTTTGTTGTGCAGCTTTCGTCAGAATCAAAGTAGCCGTTGCTGTCAAGGGAAGCACTTTCGCTGAAAACAGAGTTCTTAGGCTCAAGACCGATAGCCACAAAAAGGCCGTCAAGCGTAAGCTCCTTATCACCTGTAACGGTATTGAGAACAACACCTGTAAGCTCACTCTCGCCTACAAGCTCCTTAACTGTAACCTCTGTAAGAAGCTCAACGTTATCCTTCTGTGAAAGGATTTCAAGAAGCTTCTTTTCGCCTGTGAAGTAAGGAAGGTTCTGTAAAACGTAAACCTTTTCGCAAAGGTCTGAAAGGAGAACAGCCTCCTGCAAAGCAGAGTTGCCGCCACCAACAACACCTGTAACCTTATCCTTATAAAACGCACCGTCGCAAACAGCGCAATATGACACGCCATTACCGACAAGGGCATTTTCATTGGGCAGACCTAACTGACGGTGATGAACACCAACAGCAATAATAACTGCCTGTGCTTCAAACACCTTGTTGTCAGCAAAAACAAGCTTACGGTTGCCCTCGTCAACAATACCTGTAACCTTTTCCATTTCAACCTCGGCACCCATATTGAGAACCTGGTCAAGAAGCTGGTCAGCAAATTCATTACCGCTCATTTCAGGAATACCGGGATAGTTTTCAATCTTTGGTGAGAAGGTAACCTGACCGCCAAAGGTTGACTGCTCTATAACAAGCACGCTTTTTGATGCTCTGAGTGCATAAAGTGCGGCTGTAAGTCCCGCAGGACCTGCACCAACAACTATAATATCATACATATATATTCACTCCGTTCGGAAGAATTTTAAATTCAAAATTTTAAATTATAAATTTCGGAACGCTACGCGTTTAATTATAATTGGCACGAAGTGCCCCTTAATTTTGCATTTTTAATTTTGCATTTTAAATTTCAAAAATACCGTCTTTGCAGACGGTATTTTTGTGATTATTAAAGACTTTCAACAAATGCCTTTACTGCAGGAAGGTCTGCAATCTTCTCAAACTCGTCACCGCGCTGGATAACAAGTGTGGGAGCCTGCTTGAGCTCAAGCTGAGTAGCAAATTCTCTGTTGTCCTCAACAAAGAGCTTTTCATAAGCAACGCCCTTCTTGTCAAGGAGCTGTGCAGCTATTTTGCACTTGGGACAGGTCTTTGTTGCGAAAAGAAGGAATTTTGCATCTGCATCAACTGCAACGGGAGCAGCTTCCTTTTCACAGCAAGTACAGTGAGCGTGGTCAACTGTTCTTTCTGACTTTTCAAAGTGTGAGTTTGCAACGTCGTAAACTCTTCTGTCCTTGAATTCCTGTGCCTTACCGTCATTGAAGTTCTGAACAGGACGGTAGTAGCCTGTAATACGGCTATAAACCTCTGTATCGTTACCGCAATCGGGGCATGAATACTCTTCACCTGCAATGTAGCCGTGGTTGCAGCATACTGAATATGTGGGTGAAATTGAGTAGTAAGGAAGTCTGTAATTGCTTGCAATCTTTCTTACGATATCTGCAGCTGCCTTCCAATCGGGGAGCTTTTCGCCAAGGAAAGCATGGAAAACAGTACCTGATGTGTAAAGTGTGTGGAGCTCGTCCTGTGCATCAAGAGCCTCAAAAATATCAGCAGTGTAACCAACGGGAAGGTGTGAAGAGTTGGTGTAGTAGGGTGTGCCGTTCTCATTAGCTGTGATGATTGCAGGATATTTTGCCTTATCATGCTTTGCAAAACGGTATGTTGTTGATTCTGCAGGAGTTGCCTCAAGGTTGTAAAGGTCACCGTAAAGCTCCTGATAGTCAGAGAGTCTTTCTCTCATGTGGTTAAGAACCTCTTTAGCAAATTCCTGAGTTTCCTTAGTTGTCATATCCTTGCGGAGCCACTTAGCGTTAAGACCAACCTCGTTCATACCGATAAGACCGATTGTTGAGAAGTGGTTGTTGAATGTGCCAAGATATCTCTTTGTGTAAGGATAAAGACCTTCATCAAGAAGCTTTGTGATAATGCCACGCTTAACGCTGAGTGAGCGTGCAGAAATATCCATAAGCTTGTCAAGACGCTTGTAGAAATCCTCTACGTTCTCTGCAAGGTAAGCAATACGGGGAAGGTTGATTGTAACAACACCGATTGAACCTGTTGACTCACCGCTACCGAAGAAGCCACCGCTCTTTTTGCGGAGCTCACGGAGGTCAAGACGAAGACGGCAGCACATTGAACGAACGTCGCTGGGCTCCATGTCAGAGTTAACGTAGTTTGAGAAGTAAGGTGTACCGTACTTTGCAGTCATTTCAAAGAGAAGCTTGTTGTTCTCTGTTTCTGACCAGTCAAAGTCGCTTGTAATTGAATATGTGGGGATGGGATACTGGAAGCCACGACCGTGAGCGTCACCCTCAATCATTGTTTCAATGAATGCGCGGTTAACCATATCCATTTCTTCCTTACAATCACCGTAAGTGAAGTCCATTTCCTTACCGCCGACAATTGCGGGCATATCCTTAAGGTCAGCAGGAACTGTCCAGTCAAGAGTGATGTTTGAGAAAGGTGCCTGTGTACCCCAACGAGAGGGAGTGTTTACACCGAAGATGAATGACTCAATGCACTTTTTAACCTGCTTGTAGTCAAGGTTGTCAACCTTAACGAAGGGAGCAAGGTATGTGTCAAATGATGAGAATGCCTGTGCACCTGCCCACTCGTTCTGCATGATACCAAGGAAGTTAACCATCTGATTGCAGAGTGTAGCAAGGTGGCTTGCGGGAGCAGAGGTAATCTTGCCGGGAACGCCGCCGAGACCCTCCTGAATGAGCTGCTTAAGTGACCAGCCTGCGCAGTAGCCTGTAAGCATTGAAAGGTCGTGAATGTGAACGTCACCGCTGCGATGTGCATTAGCGATTTCTTCATCATAAACCTCTGAAAGCCAATAGTTAGCTGTGATTGCGCCTGAGTTTGAAAGGATAAGACCACCAACAGAGTATGTAACTGTTGAGTTTTCCTTAACACGCCAGTCAGTAACCTTAACGTAGCTGTCAACAAGCTCCTTATAGTCAAGGATCGTTGATTTCATGTTACGGATTTTTTCACGATTTTTTCTGTAAAGGATGTATGCCTTTGCAACGTCTGCATAGCCTGCCTGAACAAGAACTGACTCAACGCTGTCCTGTACGTCCTCAACTGCAACAAGATTGTTGCTGATTTTGGGTTCAAAGTTTGCTGTAACCTTGAGTGCAAGGAAGTCAATGATGTTGTCATTGTACTGCTTATTGCATGCTTCAAAAGCCTGTTTGATAGCAATTGCGATTTTCTCAATATTAAAATCTGCAACCTTGCCATCACGCTTGATAACCTGATACATAGTTCTCCCTCTTTCTTTGAATTTATATAAAATGTTTACGAAAAATTACCCGCCGCGACACACTGATTGCCATTCGGCGGCGACTGTAATAAATAATAACAGAAGCATTGTGCTTTGTCAATACAAAAAACACAATATATTGTGTTGAGCGCTAAAATATTTTTTCTGCAACACAAGATGTTGATTGTGTTTTTGTGAAATATAGCAATATTGTACATATATTCACAGGTCTATTTGTACACTTTGGCACCTACGTACCTTAAATGGGATTAAACCACCACTATATATTGTGTTTGATATACTCCCCAACACAACAAAAAGTGTTCCGCAAGGAATATTACGAAACACCTTTTATATAAAAAATACATTATAATCCTCTTATCTGTGCATTGGGCACGTTAACCCTGACAGCCTCAAGATATTCGTTCATGGTTGCCTTGGAAACGCCCTTGCAGGACTTGTCAATAAGCTGACCTGAATCCACAAAGTTCTGGAGGAAATACTTGGGAGTATCCTTAATCCACAAGGAAAGCTCCTTCATATCCTCAAGTGTATGGAAGTCTGCAGTAACGGTTGTTCTGAACTCATAATCCACGCCGCTTTCCTTGAGTATATTTATGCTTTCCTGAACAGGCGCAAGGTCAAAGCTCTTAAGCCCTATTGTTTCGGCATATTTCTGCGGACAGTTTTTTATATCCATTGCCACGTAGTCTGCAAGACCGATTTCAAGAATACCCTTAAGCTTTTCGGGAAAAGAGCCGTTTGTGTCAAGCTTTACGGCATAGCCAAGCTCCTTGATTTCATACAGGAAGCGCTCTATATCCTTTTGCAAAAGGGGCTCACCGCCTGTTACAGCAACGCCGTCAAGCACGTTTTTGCGCAGCTTAAGGTGCTCAAAAACAGCCTCCTCGGGGTAAAAGTCATTATCCTGCTCGGTAACAAGCAGCGCATTATGGCAGAAGGGACACCTGAAATTGCAGCCGCCGGTAAACACAGTACACGCTGTTCTGCCGGGGTAATCAAGCAGAGTTAATTTTTGAAAGCCTTTGATTATCATTTTTATCACCGTGAAAATTATATAACTACCGCAAAACCAAGTCAATATACAAAGAGATATTTGGTAAATTTTCCAAGAAAAAAGCCCTTTATATATAATATATAAAAATAATTAACAATAAATATCAAAAATTTGTATTTACATTTTCAAAACCCTGTGATATAATACGAGTACAAATAATGTACTTTTATAGTTATTTTGGAGGAATTTATCATGACAATGAAGAAAGCACTTGCTGTTTTAATGGTAGCAGTTATGCTTATGGCTTCCTTCTCAGTTCTTGGTAGCGCCGCTGGCAGCTACTCAATTGTTGAGGGCCCCGTAAAAACAGCTTACACAGACTGCAATTATTTCAATCCTCAGGGTATTACAATCACCGATGGCTCAGAAACCATCAGCTACAGCCCTATTGATGACAAGTGGGCTTTCAGCCCCGAGCTTAACGTATACCTCTCAGTAGACGTTGATGCTGACGGCAACGATGTTCCTGAAAAAGAAATTGAGGTTTACTACGACAACACATACGTTGGCACTGTTACTGTTACAGTTGACCACGTTCTCGGTGAAATCACTTTCCTTGGTGATGCAGGTCATGGTCAGTACTGCCTCGGTTGTGGCAAGGTTCACAACTACGAGGAGCACTCAATCCCCGAGTGGATCCCCAACGATGACGGCGGTCTCTTTGTTGCACAGACTCAGACAGGTGTTTGCGAAATCTGCAACGGCAAAGTTACAGAGTCAATCCCTGGTTCAGAGAAGTTTGTTACAATTTTCGATTCCGAGGCAATGACAGAAACCGAGTCAACAATCGTTTTTTATCTTTACAACATTCTCGTTTCACTCATTCAGATGCTCGTTGGCATTAAATAATTCAGGAGGTACATAAAAATGAAAAAGCTTTTATCTATCATTCTT
>JAGBTL010000214.1 GCA_017631355.1 Clostridia bacterium | reverse complement strand
TATTCGGTGGCAAGCACCATACCGTCTCCGCCAACCTCCTCATTGTTGGATGATGCAATATAGAGGTTGATGCCATCAAAGTCGTATCCCTCTGCAATAAGCTCCTCGCACGCCTGAAGCTCGGCAAAAAGGGGCGTTTTTGTATCAACTGCACCGCGTCCCCACAAAGCACCGTCAAAAACCTGACCGCAAAACGGCGGATGCTTCCACTCCCCCTCTGCTCCCACAACGTCGTGGTGGGACATCAGCATTATATTACGGCTTTGGTCTGCACCGCGTAGTATGTAAACCCAGCAATCCTGTGAAAAGGTCAGTTTTTCACACATTTTGTGGATTTCGGGGAAAAGCTCTTTCACAGTATCACGAAGTTTTTTGAACTCGGTATCATCAAACGATTCCTTATGTGAAACAGTTTCGCACCTTATCATTCTGCCAAGGCGATCTGCATATTCAAGCTGCTTTTCAGGTGATGCAAAAGCTTTTCTATCACCAAGCCTACGCGCTGTGCTTTTCACTCTGACTGCATTTATAACAAGCACCGCAAGAAAACCAAGCACCGCTGCAAGAATAATTAAACCAATGTACTTCAAGGGAATCACTCCGTGGAATTATGCTAAAATTTCGTCTGCAAGCTTATCAAGGGCTTCAATGGTTTCATTATTTACCGCAGACATAATTGAAACGTTGTTTTCAATATAAGTTAAGTTTTTACAGCCCTCAAGCATACCCTTCATAACCTTGGTTGCAAGGGGTGCCCAGGTACCGTTTTCAATAAACGCAACCCTTCTGTTCTGGAAATCACGCTCAGTAATAGCGGTCATAAAGTGGTGCATAAAGGGGAAAATACTGCCGTTATAAGTAGTTGTTGCAAACACAATTCTGCCGTATGAGAAGGTGTCCTCAACAGCCTCTGCCATATCACATCGCGCAAGGTCATTAACACAAACCTTGGGACAGCCCTTTTCACGGAGCTTTTCTGCAAGGATTTCAACTGCTTTTTTAGTGTTGCCATAAACAGATGTGTAATTGATTATAACACCCTCACGCTCAACACCGTAGCTTGACCAGATATCATAAAGGTTAATGTAATAACCAAGGTTTTCTGTAAGAACAGGTCCGTGCAAGGGGCAGATAATTGCAATATCAAGTGCAGCAGCCTTTTTAAGGAGTGTCTGCACAGGCTTGCCGAATTTGCCCACAATGCCGATATAGTATCGTCTTGCCTCACAAGCCCAATCCTCCTCGGTATCAAGGGCACCGAATTTGCCGAAGCCATCTGCTGAGAAAAGGATCTTATCCTTGCTGTCGTAGGTAACAATTACCTCAGGCCAATGCACCATAGGAGCACCAACAAAGCTGAGTGTGCGGCTGCCAAGGTCAAGTGTATCGCCCTCACCCACAATAATTCTGCGGTCAGCGTAATCTGTGCCAAAGAAGTTTTTCATCATAACAAATGCGCGCTGTGATGAAACAACGGTTGCTTCGGGATATTTTTCAAGAAAACGTGCTATATTTGCAGAGTGGTCAGGCTCCATATGCTGTACAATAAGGTAATCGGGAGCTTTGCCACCTGTTGCCTCATCAAGATTTTTAAGCCATTCGTCACCGAAGTTAGCATCAACAGTATCCATAACTGCAATTTTTTCGTCAAGGATAACGTAGGAGTTATAGGATATGCCGTTGGGCACATCGTACATACCCTCAAAAAGGTCAATTTTTTTGTCATCTACACCAATGTAAATAACTGTATCTGTAATTTTCATATATGTTCTCCAATTTTAATTTTGATACTAATATAATACGCTTTTCCGATGTTTTTTTCAAGAGAAAACTATTGTAAAAAAATGCTATTCCATCTTGACGATAACTGTCGCATTTTGTATAATCAAATTACTTGAAAGGAGATTGATTCCATGGGTCTTTTTAACAAAAAACCACAAAACAAAGCAACCATGACAGAAAGTCAGCTGCTTACAAACAAATACAACACCTCAGCAAACAACATTTTACTTGTTGTTGTGTTCACACTGATTAACAGTGCTCTTCTTTTCACAGGAAGCGATTCATACTTCCTTTTTTCGGCGGCAATCCCCTATTACTTCACATTATTTGGTCTTCTTTACACAGGCAGAATGCCCGCTGATTGGTACGAGGGATGGGATGACTTTGTTCCCGACCCCGACTCTGTTCTCGTTTTCTATCTTGGAATTGCAATTATCGCAGTTGTGCTTTATGCACTTTGCTGGTTGTTGGCAAAGAAAAAAGGCTACGGATGGCTTGTTGTTGCCCTTGTAATGTTTGTAATAGATACCGCAGGTATGTTCTACTACACAGGCTTTGCTGCAGATATGATTCTTGACATTGTTTTCCACGGCTGGGTTATCGTTTCTCTTGTAAGCGGTATTGCTACTGCAAAGAAGCTCAAAAAGCTTCCCGAGGAAGCCCCTGTTGCTCCTCAGTACGGCTATATCCCTCAGCCCACACAGTATTACCCCGTACAGAATGGTGCTATGCCTGTTGAGGCTCCCGTTGCAAATGAAGCTGTTGCTCCCGTAGAGGCACCAGTTGAGGCTGCTACCGCTCCCGCAGAAGAAGCTGAAGTAAATGCTTTTTCTGAAGAAGCAGAAGAAGCTGCACCTGCAGAAATGCCCGAGGCACCTGAAGATATAACAGAATAATTCGCTTTATAAAAATCAACCTCAACCACGGTACGTAGCCACGGTTGAGGTTTTCCTTTTGTTATTCAATTTCCTCAATATCATACGGTGTTGTCTGATATACGAAGTAGTTGAGCCAGTTTGAATATAACAGGTTAGCGTGTGAACGCCATTTATTAAATGGTTGCTTGGTGATGTTATCATCGGGGAAATAGTTTTTCGGCATTTTGATATCAAGGCCAGCATCCTTATCACGGAGATATTCGTTTTTAAGGGTGTCGGTATCATACTCCGAGTGACCTGTCACGAAAATCTGCTTGCCGTTTTCAGATGAAACAATGTACACGCCTGCTTCATCGGATGAAGCAAGTATTTTCAGCCTTGGGTCTGCCTCAATAAGCGAACGCTCAATGCTTGTGTACCTTGAATGAGGCACAAAAAACTCATCATCAAAGCCCCTTAAAAGGATTGACTGCTTGTAATCCGCCGTGTGCTTGTAAACACCTGAAAGCTTTTCAGGCAATTCATATTTATTTATGCCGTAGTGGTAGTAAAGACCTGCCTGTGCACCCCAGCAAATGTGGAAGGTGCTTGTGACGTGGGTCTTGCTCCATTCCATTATTTCGCAAAGCTCCTGCCAATAGGTAACGTCCTCAAACGCCATTTTTTCAACAGGTGCGCCTGTGATAATCAGCCCGTCAAACTTACGGTGCTTAACGTCATCAAAGGTTTTATAGAATGCAAGGAGATATTCCTTGGGCGTGTGCTTTGGCACGTGTGACTTTGTGTGGATAAGCTCAAATTCCACCTGCAAGGGTGAGTTACCAAGAAGGCGGGAAAGCTGTGTTTCCGTTTCAGTCTTTTTCGGCATGAGGTTAAGAACTAATATCTTAAGGGGACGAATATCCTGAGTGATTGCTCGGGTATCTGTCATAACGAAAATATTCTCTTGTTCAAGTGTTTTTACTGCAGGTAATTCATCAGGTAATTTAATGGGCATACCTCACACCTCCTTTTTTATAAATGCAGGATGTAAAATGCAAAATGCAAAATTATCGGGGAAGCTACGCTTCCGAACATTACAATCGCAACGCAGTTCCGAAATTTTAAATTTAAAATTTATAATTTAAAATTAGTACTATTATTCGCAAAAATACAACTATAGTATGATTTGTGAGATTTTGATGTATGACGATGTTTTATTGAATGCAGGCGTACAAAGGTACGTCAAATGAAATAAAACAAGTCAGACGCAAAATATCGCAAACCAGAAAATCAATCGCCTAATGCTTGTTTTATATCG
>JAGBTL010000213.1 GCA_017631355.1 Clostridia bacterium | reverse complement strand
GTTTATAACATCATATTTTACTCTGCCAAGAGTGTGTAAGAATGCATGCTCAGGACCTGATGATGGATAGTCAAGACCGCTTGCAACTGAATATACAGGTGCAGGCTCACCGTTCTCATCCTTAAGCATAATGCTGTTAAAGCCGTGCATGATACCCTCTGTGCCGTATTTAAGGCTTGCAGCATGGTCGCCAAGCTTAGGACCTCTGCCAAGGGGCTCAATACCATAAATATCAACAGGGTCATTAAGGAAGCCTGCGAAAAGACCTGCAGCATTAGAGCCACCGCCAACACAAGCAACAATAGCATTGGGAAGGTGTCCTGTCATTTCAATAAACTGATCACGTGCCTCAATACCAACAACGCTCTGGAAATCACGAACCATCATGGGGAAAGGATGAGGGCCAAGAACTGAGCCGATGCAGTAAATTGCATTGTCATATTCCTTGCAGTATGCCTCAAAAGCGGCATCTACAGCCTCTTTGAGTGTCTGAAGACCGTGGGTAACCTCAACAACGTTTGCACCAAGAATCTTCATTCTTGCCACGTTAGGAGCCTGCTTTTTAATATCAACAGAGCCCATATAAATGTCACATTCAAGACCAAAATATGCTGCTGCAGTTGCAAGTGCAACACCGTGCTGACCTGCGCCTGTTTCGGCAATAACCTTTTTCTTGCCCATATACTTTGCAAGGAGCGCCTCACCCATACAATGGTTGAGCTTGTGTGCACCTGAATGGTTCAGATCCTCACGCTTTGCATAAAGCTGTACCTTGCCGCCGAGTGCATCTGAAAGTCTTTCAAGATGTGTAACGGGTGTGGGTCTGCCCTGAAACTCCTTACGGATTCTGCGAAGCTCTGCAATGAACTTGCGTGACTGACAGATTGAATAGTAAGCCTCTGTAATTTCCTCCATAGCCTTTTTAAGCTCGGGTGAAACGTAAGCACCGCCGTACTTACCAAAAAAGCCGTTTTTATCAGGATAGTTGTTAAAATAAGTATCAAAATCAACGTTGTTTAATTTCATAATATATTCCTCCGTAATTATAACAAATTTAAGATAAAGCGTTTAATTTAAGGTCGCCATCGTTCCTTTAAAATCAACATAAATACCACTCCAAATAAAAAAATCCCTGACAGAATTATACTCTGTCAAGGACGAATAATTAAATCCGCGGTACCACCTTGAATTCACGAAAAATCGTGCGCTTTGCAGGATACTATCATACCCCTGACAACTAACGTATGTCCTCACGTTGCAGAATACTCTGGTAAACCCATTTGACTGCACCCTCAGCGGTCCATTTGACAATCTGTTTCATACCTGACTTTCAGCAACACAGGCTCTCTGTGATGGCATAACTGCCTTTATCTCCGCGTCAACGGTTTAAATATTAACTTGTGTCAAATATAAACCTACAACATTTGTTTGTCAATAGTAAATTATTGCAGCTCCTTATATATAAGCTCAGTTATACTCTCTGTGATTTCATCTGCAAGTTTCTTTATGCTATCAACACCGTTTTTCATAGCGTAGGAGCGGAATTCAGCAATCATATGTGTATCGTTGATGTTATCGCCTAC
Organism: Clostridia bacterium; assembly: GCA_017631355.1. Lineage (GTDB taxonomy): Bacteria > Bacillota > Clostridia > Oscillospirales > Acutalibacteraceae > DTU089. The sequence continues at coordinate 5,872 of JAGBTL010000213.1, read as the reverse complement.
TGCAATTACATCCTCGTATTTGCCCCCTACAACGCCAAGGAGAGCATATATTCCCTGTGCCTTATTAACGCTTATTGGTACAATATCAATACAATCACCGTTCTGTAACGGGTTAAGGGTGTCGCTGTATTTTTCGTTAATCTTATCAACCACAGCCGATGCCTTCTCCTTGTCACCAAGCCAGGTGCTTATCTGGTTGAAATATGTAACAGCAGGTAAATTTTCAAGGGTGCATTCCCCTTCCTTGCATTCCTCTGCATTTGAGCGAACCATAATTGGCTCGTCCTTATCAATATTGGCAAAGGGGCAGCCCCATTGGAACAAATCTGCAATCAAGGGCTTTGCAATAGCGCCGTCGCACCTTGTTTCGGTAAGGACGTTAAGCTCCTTGTCAAATATAATTGCACCATTGTTAGCAATAAGGAAATCATATTCAAAATCTTTATCTTGAATAACTTCAAGCAGCGATTTGATTCCCCTGCCGCTTACTACACCAAATAAATTACCTGACTTGCGCCATTTTAAAATGGCTTTTCGTTTTTCATCTGTAATGCCGTCATGGTTCAGAGTGCCGTCATAATCTGTTGCAATTATTTCCATTCGTCTACATCACTTTCAGTCTTTTTAAAATATCGTTTCATATAAAGCAGAAGTAATACACCTGCTATGGGGAAAATGGCCGCAAAAAGCATACCCACTCTGAAGCCTATTTGCTCCGGTGTTGTAAACAGTCTTGTGCTCATAAGTGCAGCCCAAGGCATTGCAGAAACCTTATCAACAACAACGCCAAGCATCTGCGGACAAACGGATGCTCCAAGATCACCACCTGCAGCCATTAAGGCATAGGCTGCCACACCTACTGCAGGAATTTTTTCTTCCATAAGTATGAGAGTGCCGGGCCAAAGCATTGATGTGCATATACCAAGCATAATACAGGCAAGCAACGATATGAAACCAACGTTTGAAAAACCAATGACAAAATAGCAGATTACTGCACTAACCATACTGAGCACTAAAACGCGGAATATATTTTTACCAAACCTGGCGTAAGCAGACCTTGTTAAGGCAAGGAGTGCCGCAAACAGACACATTCCGAATATATCACCCCACACCTTGGGTATGTTAAGAGCGTTTTCAGCAAATACTGAAATCCAATTTGTCATGGTATTTTCTGCAGCTGCACCAAGGAAAATACACACAACGCAAAGCGCCATTGTGGTTGAGCGGTGCTTTGCGTTGTTCTTTTCAATACTACCCTGCTCAATGCTCATATCAGGGAGCTTACACCTTATGAGTAAAATTGATGATACTATCGGCAACGCAGCCCAGAATAAGGTAAGATACATCCAATATTCATTACCGACAACTTTTAAGAAAAGTGTGCTTATCAAAATAACGCCAACCAAACCATAGCCGTATAACGAGTGAAGCAGGCTCATATCCTTATCAGGTGTGTCTGACGGAAGCGCTGCGATTGTTGGGCTGACAAGCACCTCCCCGAGTCCTGCAGCAACGGAAAACAGAATTGTACCGATTACAAGTCCGATATAAGCATATTGCGGGAAAAACGTGGGCACAAGAGCATATACCACCAAACCAAGTGACGTAAGAAGTGGCATAAAACGAATTGTTTTGTGTATATTAAAGTGCTTCGTAAAGAAAGTGAAAATCAAATCAATACCAAGCTGTGTGCAAAAGTTTATGAGCACAAGTGTACCGAGCAAGGTATATGAAATGCCGTAGTTTTCCTTAAACGTAGCAAAAAGCAATGGCGGCAAGCTAAACACCGACGACATTGCGATATAGGTTGAATAGCACGCACGTTTTGTGCGCTTGCAATCTTTTAAATCCATAGAAACCTCAAATTTAACATAATTTTCTTGAAAATTATATCATATCGTACTTGTATATGCAACAAGTTGCCTGAACTAAAAGCTCAAGCCACTTTGTAATTAAAATTATTCCCACTCGATTGTGCCGATGGGCTTCGGTGTGAGGTCATAGAGAACTCTGTTGATGCCCTCAACCTCGTGAGTGATGCGGTCTGTGATATGGTGAAGAAGTGCATAAGGGATTTCTTCAATTGTTGCAGACATTGCATCTGTTGTGTTAACAGCACGAATGATTGCGGGCCAGCCTTCATATCTCTTGCTATCGCGAACACCAACGCTCTTAACGTCAGGAACAGCAATGAAATACTGCCAAACCTTACCTGCAAGGCCGTTTTTATCAAACTCTTCACGAAGGATAGCATCTGCTTCACGGAGTGCCTCAAGTCTGTCACGAGTGATTGCACCAAGGCAACGAACGCCAAGACCGGGTCCGGGGAATGGCTGACGATAAACCATGTCATCGGGAAGTCCGAGTGCAGAACCAACTACCCGAACCTCATCCTTGTAAAGGAGTGCTACAGGCTCAACAAGCTCCATAGCCATATCCTCAGGAAGACCGCCAACGTTGTGGTGTGCTTTTACGCCGTCACTCTCAAGAATGTCGGGGTAAATTGTGCCCTGTGCAAGGAATGAAATGCCCTGAAGCTTCTTTGCTTCCTCGTTGAACACCTCAATAAACTCTGCACCGATGATTTTACGCTTCTTTTCAGGCTCGCTTACATCCGCAAGCTTGTCAAGGAAACGGTCTGTTGCATCAATATAAATAAGGTTAGCGTCAAGCTGCTTGCCAAAAACCTCAATAACCTGCTCGCTTTCGCCCTTACGCATAAGACCATGGTTAACGTGAACGCAAACAAGCTGTTTGCCAATTGCTTTAATAAGGAGTGCAGCTACAACTGATGAGTCAACACCGCCTGAAAGTGCAAGAAGCACCTGTTTGTCGCCAACCTGAGCGCGTACTGCGGCAACCTGCTCATCAATGAACTTGTCTGCAAGTGCTTTGGTTGTAATTCTTTCCATATTATCGGGACGTTTTACAAGTTCCATAATTTTTGCCTCCATTTATATATTTACAAACTAAAATTAGTCTGTGTAGTTGTCAAAATAGCCCTGAACAAGGATAATGGGAGTACCCTTATCACCTGAACCGCTTGTAAGGTCACAAAGTGAACCGATAAGGTCTGTGAGCTGACGAGGTGTTGTGCCCTGTGAAGCCATATTACCAACAAGGTTGTCGCTCTTTGCCTTAATGCTGTTTGAAATAGCTTCCTTAAGCTCTGCGCCTGAAAGACCCTTGAAGTCGTTATCTGCAAGGTATTTGAGCTTAAGCTCGTTGGGTGTACCAACAAGACCCTGTGTGTGTGCAGGAGAAACAACGGGGTCAGCAAGCTCCCAGATTTTACCCTGAGGATCCTTAAATGCGCCGTCACCGTAAACCATTACTTCAATGTGCTTGCCTGTTCTGTTAAGGAACTCTGCCTGAATTTCCTCAACAAGGCCCTGACACTCTCTGGGGAAAAGCTTGATTGTATCCTCAGTTGATTTGTTTGAACCAAGCAGACCATAAGCCTCGTTACATCCGCCACCATTTACGGGAGCGTTAAGGATATCATCAAGACCGCAAACTACCTTTGCACCTGCAGCCTTAAGGATGCGCTTTGTTCTTGCGCGAGTGTGGATATCACAAGTAAGGACACAATCTGTGTAATCAAGGATTGTTTTAGCCTGGTTAGCAAAAACAATTTCAACCTCTGCGCCTGCTTCTTTTATAATATCTGAATAATATGCAACGTAGTCAACGCCTGTGAACTCGTGCTTGTTTTCACCAAAAAGCTCTCTGTACTTTTCAAGTGAAAGAACGTCTGAATAAGGGTTGATACCTGCATCGTCAAGCTGATCATATGTCAGAAGAGAGTTACCAACCTCGTCACTGGGGTAGCTGAGCATAAGAACAACCTTCTTTGCGCCCATTGCAATACCTCTGAGACAGATAGCAAAACGGTTACGTGACAAAATTGGAAAAATAACACCAATTGTACCACCGCCAAGCTTTGCTTTAACGTCAGCCGCAATGTCGTTTACGCTTGCATAGTTACCCTGTGCACGTGCAACAATTGACTCTGTAAGTGACACAACGTCACGATCTCTGAGTTCAAAGCCTTCGCTTTCAGCTGCTTCAATAACGCTGGTTACAGCGATATCAACAAGATTGTCGCCTTCACGGATAATGGGGCAACGAATACCTCTTGAAACTGTACCGACTTTTCTTTCCATAGTAATCTCTCCAATATATAGATTGCCTTTCGGCTTGTTAATATATTATGGCAAAATTTGCCTTGCTTTCGTATTCAAAGTGGTATGGACGGCTCTCTAAACGAAAGCCGCCCAAAATTGAAATCTTATTTCATCATGCTGGCAACTTCGTCAGCAAAATTGTCTTCTCTTTTTTCAAGACCTTCGCCCTTTTCAAGACGAATGAAGTTAACAACCTTAACGTCTGCGCCGTTCTTCTTTGCAACGTCTGCAACATAACCTGATACAGAACCATCAAAGAGATCGGAACGAACGAATGCCTGCTCAAGGAGACATGTTTCTTTAATCTGCTTCTTGATACGGCCTTCTACTGCACCTGCAAAGATTTTGTTCTCAATGTACTCATCCTTGCCTGCAATAGCAAGCTGTGCAAGTGTAGCAACAGCTTCCTTTGAAAGGAAGTTGAAGAGATAGGGGCTCTTCTTGTTTTCTTCGTATGCAGCAGCATCCTCAGCGCTGAAAAGGTTTTCAGCAATTGCCTTGTCGAAAAGAGCATTAAGGATGGGCTTGGGAAGTGAATCGGGCTTGTTGAGTGAGCTATCAATTGTGATAGACTTCATCTTTGCAAGCTCATCAGCAGAGATTGACTCCTTGCTGAGATATTCGGGGCTCATAGCTGCAACCTGCATAGCAATGTTCTTACCCATTGCAACGAACTCTGCCTTGTCGCTGAGATTTGTTTCAAACTTAACAGCAACACCAACAGCGCCGCCGCCGTGGATGTATGTTACAACATCGCCTTCAACGATTTCAAAACGACGAATCTTGAGGTTTTCACCGATAACAAGAATAAGGTCGTTAAGATTCTCTGTAACTGTTCTGTCTGAACCAACAAGCTTAAGGTCTGCAAGAGCCTCAACTGATGCAGGCTTGTTAGCTGCAATTGTCTTTGCAACGTCAAGACCGAACTCCTGGAACTTCTCATTCTTACCAACGAAGTCTGTTTCAGAGTTGATTTCAAGAAGAACTGTTACCTTAGCAGCCTCATCTGTATAAGCGATGATTGCGCCTTCAGCAGCAATTCTGCTTGCCTTCTTTGCAGAAGCAGCAAGGCCTATTTCACGAAGAATTTCAAAAGCCTTATCCATATCACCGTCAGCTTCTGTAAGTGCCTTTTTGCACTCCATCATACCAACGCCTGTTTTTTCTCTTAAGTTTTTAACGTCTAAAGCTGTAAATGCCATAGTTAAAATCCTCCCTTAAGGAATATTGTTTAATTATTCGGCTGCTTCTTCAGCAACTTCTGCTTCTTCAGCAACTGTCTGCTCGCCCTGACGACCAGCGATGATAGCATCAGCCATAGCACCTGCAATAAGCTTTACTGCACGGATAGCGTCATCGTTACCGGGGATAACGTAGTCAATTTCGTCGGGGTCACAGTTTGTATCAACGATAGCAACGATCGGAATACCGAGCTTCTTTGCTTCGAGAACTGCAATCTTTTCTTTGCGGGGGTCAACGATGAACATTGCTGCAGGCATCTTTTTCATCTCTGTGATACCACCCATGAACTTTTCAAGCTTTTCTCTCTCAAGATTGAGCTTGATAACTTCCTTCTTGGGAAGAAGCTCAAATGTACCGTCAGCTTCCATAGCGTTAAGCTGAGCAAGTCTCTTGATTCTCTTCTGGATTGTGTTGAAGTTTGTGAGCATACCGCCGAGCCAACG
>JAGBTL010000212.1 GCA_017631355.1 Clostridia bacterium | reverse complement strand
GATAAGAGCATTCTTCTTATCAATGCAGGTATGACACCCATGAAGAAATACTTTACAGGTGAGGAAACTCCTCCCAGAAAGAGAGTTACAACCTGTCAGAAGTGTATCCGTACACCTGACATTGAGCGTGTTGGTATTACTGCACGTCACGGCACATATTTTGAAATGCTTGGCAACTTCTCGTTCGGCGATTACTTCAAAAAAGAGGTTATTCCGTGGGCTTGGGAGTTCTGCACTCAGGTTATGGAAATGGACCCCGACAAAATCTACTGCAGCGTTTATCTTGATGATGACGAGGCTTATGATATCTGGACAAAGGACGTTGGCGTAAAGCCCGATCATATGGTTCGCTTCGGCAAGGAGGATAACTTCTGGGAACATGGTCAGGGTCCCTGCGGTCCTTGCTCAGAGCTTTACTATGACCGCGGTGAAAAGTACGGCTGCGGCAGCCCCGACTGTAAGGTAGGTTGCGAATGTGACCGTTACGTTGAGTTCTGGAACCTTGTTTTCACACAGTTTGAAAATGACGGCAAGAACAACTACACACCCCTTGCAAACCCCAATATTGATACAGGTATGGGTCTTGAAAGACTTGCTTGTATCGCACAGGACGTTCACAACATCTTTGAGGTTGACACCGTGCAGAACATTATGAAGCACGTAACCGAAATCGCAGGCGTTAAGTATCACGAAAATGAAAAGAGCGATATTTCACTCCGTGTTATCACAGACCACATCCGTTCAACAACCTTTATGATTGGTGACGGTGTTCTTCCCTCAAACGTGGGCAGAGGCTACGTGCTCCGTCGTCTTCTCAGACGTGCGGCTCGTCACGGCAGACTCCTTGGTATTGACAGACCCTTCCTTGCAGAGGTTTGCGAAACCGTTATTAAGGAAAATGAAAATGCTTATCCCGGTCTTCGTGAAAAGCAGGATTATATCATCAAGGTTATTGCTATGGAGGAAAACAGCTTCTATAAGACAATTGACAGTGGCCTTGAGCTCCTTAACGATATGATGAAAAAGGCAGAGGGCAAGGTGCTTTCAGGTGCAGATGCCTTCAAGCTTCAGGATACGTTCGGCTTCCCCATTGACCTTACAAGAGAAATTGCAGAGGAAAACGGCCTTACAGTTAATAATGAGGAGTTTGAGCAGCTCCTTGCAGAGGCAAAGGCTAAGGCAAAGGCTGCCCGTAAGGTTGCAGGCACAGAGGGCTGGAAGGGCTCAGACATTTCATTTAATGAGTGCGGCGCAACAAGCTTTATCGGCTATGGTGCAACAGAGGGCGAGGGTAAGGTTCTCGCTATTGCTGCAAATGGTGAAAAGGTTGACCTTGCAGGCGTTGATACAGATGCAGTTATCGTTCTTAACGAAACTCCCTTCTATGCAGAAAGTGGTGGACAGGTTGGCGATACAGGTGTTATCACAATCGGTGACACAGTATTCAACGTAACCAACACAACAAAGACTGCCGACGGCACAATCCTTCACCATGGTACTATTGTTGAGGGTGACGGCATTAACGTTGGTGATACGGTAAAGGCTGTTGTTGATGCTGACCGTCGCAAGGCTATTATGCGCAACCACACAGCAGCACACCTTCTTCAGGCGGCACTCCGAGAGGTGCTTGGCACTCACGTTGAGCAGGCAGGTCAGCTTGTTAACGAGGATGCAGTACGCTTTGACTTCTCACACTTCTCTGCACTTACTGCAGATGAAATCACAACAATCGAAAACAGAGTTAATGATATTATTCTTTCAGCAATGCCCGTTGTTACAGAGGAAATGAGCATTGAGGATGCTAAAAAGAAGGGCGCAATGGCTCTCTTCGGTGAAAAGTACGGTGCAACTGTACGCGTTGTTTCTGCAGGCGATTTCTCAACAGAGCTTTGCGGTGGTACACACGTTTCAAACACAGGTAATATTGGTCTTTTCCGCATTGTTACAGAGTCATCTGTTGCAGCAGGCGTAAGACGTATTGAGGGTGTTACAGGTAAGGGCGTTATCAATTACCTTAACTCTCGTGAGCAGCTTATCCACGATACAGCAGCGGCTATGAAGCTTGCAAACGTTAAGGACCTTGCAGCAAAGGCAGCATCACTTGCACAGGAGCTTAAGTCAACAGAAAAGGCTCTTCAGGACCTTAAGGCAGAAATTGCAAAGGCAAAGGCAGGCAGCCTCTTTGACAACGTTAAGGACCTTGGCGCAGTTAAGCTTATTACTGCAAGCCTTGGTGAGGCAGATGCAAACGCACTCCGTTCAATGCTTGACTCATCAAAGGATAAGGGCGACGATATTGTTGTTGTTCTTGCAGCAGAGCAGAGCGGTAAGGGTACTTGCTCATTTGCTTGCTACTGCGGTAAGGATGCTATTGCAAGCGGTGCGCACGCAGGTAACATTGTACGTGAGGTTGCTACTATCGCAGGCGGCTCATGTGGCGGTAAGCCTGATTCAGCAATGGCAGGCGGTAAGGATATTACAAAAATTAACGATGCTCTTGCAGCAGCAGAGGAAATTGTAAAGGCAAAGCTTAAATAAGCATAAAAGCAAAATCGGTTGACGAATTTTTCGTCAACCGATTATTTATTTTATCTTGGTTATTTTGTTGCCCTTAACAAGGTAAGCGTTTTTGCTGATTTCAATAAGTGGAGTGTCGTTTACAGAGTCGGTGTAAAAGCTTTCAATTTCGCAGTCAGGATATTCCTTCAGAAATGCCTCAACCTTCTTTTCGCGAATGCAAAGGCGGGTAATTTCACCGCTTTCGTTATCAATAAGGCTACCGATATATTTCTTTATGCCAAGCCTTTTACAGATAATATCAAGTGATATTTCGGGTGAGCCTGAAATAATCAGGTCGTCGTCACTCTGAATATCCTTGTAAAAGGGCTTGATTTTGTGCATGTGGGTGTCCCAGAAAATAACCAGGTCATCACCAATACCGATATTCTTTTTATAAAATTTGCTGAACTGCTTGCCGTATTTGTTCAGCGCTTCTTCAACAGTAACCTTTCCCTGCTTATATTTAATCAAAGCCAGCACAAGTGAGGGCAGAAATTTAATGAGTGATTTATCCTTTTTGCAGTAATAAAGGAAAAAATCCACAACGCTTTCGCCGTCGTAAATTGTGTTGTCAAAATCGTAAACGTTCATTGTAACCTCTTTAAAAGCATTTGTTTTTCAAAATATGCTTTTATTTTAATATTTTAAGCCTCTGATGTCAATTTTTGCGACAAAATTAAACAAAACTTTACAGAAAATTTATTATTGTTTATTGTGCTTTTCAGAATATAGTAATATAATGTAATTAAAGAAATTTTAATGGGGGAAGTTGCGTTGAACAGAACTATCAGAACAGCGTTTTTGGCTTTGGCGTTGGTTGTTGCAGTAATGTGCGTTATTGCTGTAATTGCAAATGCGGGAATAGGTGTGGCTGCCCCTGAAAACGTTGCGGTGCGGAACGGTGACAATGGTGTTTTTGTGGAATGGTCACCTGTTGAGGATGCAGATGGCTATATGATTTACCGTAAGGGCCTTTCCGGTGGCGGAAAGGACAAGGTCGGCAAACTTTCTGCAGATGAGGGTACGCGTTTTTTTGATGAAGCTGCCAAGGGCGGCAACGATTACGAATATACCGTAAAGGCATACAAGGGTATGCGAAAAAGTAAAAAGAGTAACGAGGCTGAAATCACATATCTCAGCAAGCCTGCCTTTAAATACGTGCTTTCTGGTCTTGATTGTATGGAGCTTGTGTGGGATATATCACACGGTGCCGACGGATATACAATTTACAAAAGAGAAAATGATAAAATAATCAAGCTTGCAGATATAAACGGTGATAGCATTTGTGCTTATAACGATACCCTTGTTAAGGAGGGCGAGAGCTACGAATACACCGTTGTGGCACGTAAGGGCGAGGCCCGAAGCAACCACGAGTACAAAAAAAGCGGTGTTTACGTTAAGGCACCACACCTTATTTCAGCAAAAAATACGTCTGACGGTATAGAGGTTTCGTGGAAAAAGACAGGCAGCGCAGATGAATACGTGGTTTTCCGCAAGGCAGACGGTGAGAGCAGGTGGACAAGGCTTGGTCCGTCATACAGTTCAACCTATACGGATGAAACCGTAAAGGGCGGCGCAAGGTACAGCTACACCGTGCGCGCAGTCAAGGGTGGAGTTTACAGCGGCTTTGACCGCAATGCGGTTAAGTCGGTGTATATCAAGGCTCCCGACGGCTTAAAGGCATCTAACTATAACAACGGCATTTCAATCAGCTGGAATCCGTGTCAGGGTGCGGACAAGTACAACGTTTACCGCAAAACAGGTGATAGCTGGAGCCTTATCGGTGTTGTGGATTCACCCCGCTTCCATGATGCTGACGTGCAGGATGATAAGAATTATACCTACACCATAAAAGCTAAAACAGGCAACGGTAACCTTAGCGGCTATGATGAAACGGTTGAGAGCAGGGCATATATTTCACCCCTTAATATTTCGGCAGAAAGCCTTGGCGACGGCATAAAAATAACGTGGGCAAAGAAAGCATCTGCAACAGGCTACGTGGTTTACAGAAAATCACAGGAAAGCCCTAAGTGGACAGTAGTCAAGAAAATATCAGGCAACGTTAACTATGCAGTTGATTACGGCGCAGAGCGTGGCAAGGATTATACTTATACAGTCCGCGCTGTACGAGGAGATACACAGGGTAGCTATAGCATTACAGGATTTTCCCTTAAGCACCTGCCTGTGTCAAAGCTTACGGCAGCCCCGTCACCTGAGGGTATCAGCGTGAAATGGACAAAGGCAGCTGTTGAGTGCGAGGAATATATCCTTTATAAGGCAACAGGTAAGGGCGAGAATTGGCAGGAGGTTGACACCTTTGGCGCAGACGTTTTCTCCTACGTTGATAAAGCACCTGCTTATGGAGTTGAGAACAAATACAAGCTTAAGCTTGTGCTTGAGGACGGCACAGAGGTGGAATCACAGGCTGCCTCCGCTTATGGTATAGACCCCAAAAAGCCTATGGTTGCGCTGACCTACGACGACGGTCCTAACCCGAAAACCACTAACAGAATTCTTGATGCACTTGAAAAGGCAAACGGACGAGCAACCTTCTTTATTGTTGGCGAAAGACTTGATGATTACGGCGCCTGTATTGAGCGTGAGGCAGCAATTGGCTGCGAGGTGGCTAACCACACCTATAACCACGTTATGTTCAACAATGCGGACAGTAAAACTATCAGAGAGCAGATAAGCAAAACCAATAATCATGTAAGGGATATAACAGGCAAAATGCCTGCTCTTGCTAGAGCACCCGGTGGCTTTACCGGTGAAAATCCCAAGGCTGACGTTGGTATGCCCCTTATCCATTGGTCGCTTGACACTATGGACTGGAGCTCACGTAATGCGGATTCTGTTGTAAATAATATAAAAACAAAGGTCAAGGATGGCGATATAATCCTGATGCACGACCTTTATGACTCCACAGCCGATGCCACCGAGGAAATTTTACCGTGGCTTGTGGCAGAGGGCTATCAGATAGTAACAGTATCGGAAATGATGGCTGTTAAGGGTATTGATATGCAGCCCGGTGAGGTTTACTATAACGCAAGATGAAATGAAAAAGCACGATTCTGAATGCTCGGAATCGTGCTTTTATGCTTTTATAATTACTGCACCGTAAGCGGGGATTTTTACACAGTCCGTGGTTGCGGTGCTTGTTATTAGCTCCTGCTTGTACCTGAAATCCTCAGGTAGGGTGTAATCAATTTCGTGGTAATTCATATTGGCAATTACCATTATTTTTTCATCATCGCCCTCGCGCATATATGCTGCACAGGAAAGCATAGCAGAATAGGGAATGAATCTGCCATCCTTAAGACAGGAAAGGCTGTTCCTTATTTTGCCAAGGCTTGTGTACCATTGCAGCAGGTCTGTGTCCTCGTTGCCCCAGGGGTAGAAGGTGCGGTTAAAGGGGTCTCCGCCACCCTCAACGCCTGCCTCATCACCATAGTAAATTGAAGGGAAGCCGGGCAAGGTGTATTGAAGCACAGTTGCCGTTTTTAAAAGCCTTACTGCCTGTGCGCGGTCCTCCGGACTAAGCTTGTACTCCGCTTGAAGGTGTCGGGGCTTGTGCTCAATGCCGTCGTATATAAGCGAGGTCAGTATTCGTGCTGTGTCGTGAGTGCCCACGTGGTTCATAAGGCAATTAAGCGCCTGCGGAGGATAGTTTTCGCATATTGAAACAATGCTTTCCATAAAGCTTTCAGCAACGCCATAGCGCATAAAGGTGGTTATGGCGCTTGCAAAGGGATAGTTCATTACGCTGTCAAGCTGATCGCCTGTAAGGTAGCGACGTCTGCCACCGTGACTGAATTTGTTTGTGGCATCCTCCCACACCTCACCGATAATGAGGTAGTCCTCGTTTTGTGCTTTTACGCTTTCGCAGAAGGCATCAAGAAATTCGTCGGGTAATTCGTCGGCAACGTCAAGCCTGAAGCCGTCTGCACCAAGGGAGAGCCACTTATGAGCAATACCGTTTTTGCCTGCGATATATTCAATAAATTCGGGTGTTGCTTCGTTTGTTTCGGGCAGGGTATCAATTCCCCACCAGCTTTTATATTTGCCGTTTTCCTCAAAGGTGAACCAGCTTTTGTATTCACAATCACGGTTCTGCCACACCCCTGAATTGCCGTAGCGACCTTCGCGGTTGAAGTAAATGCTGTCAGAGCCTGTGTGACTGAAAACACCGTCAAGAATTACCCTTATGCCCTGCTTGTGTGCAACCTTGCAAAGGCTTATAAAATCCTTTTCCGTGCCAAGCATAGGGTCAATTTTTGTGTAGTCTGCCGTGTTGTAGCGGTGGTTTGAGTGTGCCTCAAAAATGGGGTTGAGGTAAAGTATGGTTACACCAAGGGATGCAATATACGGGAGCTTTTCCTCAATACCCTTGAGTGTGCCGCCATAGTAATCGTTATTAAGGATTTTGCCCTGCTCGTTGGGCTTCCATACGGGTTGTTCACTTGTGGAGTGGTGAATAACTCTGTCGTGGGGGTAATTTGTTGGCGGATTTTTGCCTATATTAAACCTATCGGGGAAAATCTGGTACATAATACCGCCCTTTGCCCAATCGGGGGTTTTATAGTCCCTTTTATATACAGTCTGTTGCCATTCATTACCCTCGGGGGCAATTTTTCCGCAGCCTGCAGACCTTAAAAAGACGTTGCCCGTGCCAAATGGAGTTTCGTAAGTAAAGTGGTAAAAGTACAAGCCGCTTTCGGGTATGGAAAGAGTAATATCCCACCATTCCTCGTTGTCGCCGTTCATACCACACCAGAACATACTGTGGTACTGGTTGGGCTCGCCGTCCCTGTGAAGCACGAGCGTAACCTTGTTGCAGCCAAAGTTTCGGGGCATAAGAACAGCAAGCCGCAAGCTATCGCCTGCGGCTATACTGCCAAATATTGATTTGTGCCTTATATCTCGTGAATTAAAGGGAACAAACTGCAATTAAAATCAATCCTCGTAGCCATTGGGGTTGTTGTGCTGCCATCTGTAAGAGTCTGCACACATTTCGTCAATGCCCTTTTCAGCAACCCAACCAAGCTCTTCTTTTGCCTTTGAGGGGTCAGAGAAGCATGTTGCAAGGTCACCGGGGCGACGGTCAACAATTTTGTAGGGTACCTTAACACCGGAAGCCTTTTCAAAAGCCTCAACAACCTGAAGCACGCTGTAGCCACAGCCTGTGCCAAGGTTGTAAATAAAGGTGCCGTTTTCTGCATAAGCCTTGTCAAGAGCCTTAAGGTGACCCTTTGCAAGGTCAACAACGTGGATATAGTCGCGCACGCCTGTGCCGTCAACAGTATCGTAATCGTTGCCGTAAACGCTGAGGAACTCGCGCTTGCCCTCTGCAACCTGTGTGATGTAGGGCATAAGGTTGTTGGGAATGCCGTTGGGGCTTTCGCCAATCATACCGCTTTCGTGAGCACCGATGGGGTTAAAGTATCTGAGGATGCATACGCTCCATTCGGGATCGGATTTTTCAATATCGGTAAGAATCTGCTCAATAAAGAACTTTGTTGTGCCGTAGGGGTTTGTTGTGCCGCCTGCGGTCATTGTTTCCTTAAGGGGCGAAACGTTGTGCTCACCGTAAACTGTTGCAGATGAGCTGAAAACAATTCGCTTACAGCCGTGGTCTGCCATTGCCTGACAGAGTGTAACGGTACCGCCAATGTTGTTATCGTAGTAAAGCATGGGCTTCTGACAGGATTCGCCAACAGCCTTAAGACCTGCAAAGTGAATTACAGAGTCAATGTCATACTTTTCAAAAACCTTGTCAAGACCTGCCTTGTCGCGGATGTCACATTCCTCAAATGCAACCTCCTTGCCTGAAAGAGCCTTGATTCTTTCAAGCACCTTGGGGCAGCTGTTGTAGAAGTTGTCAAGGATAACAACCTCCTTGCCGCTTGCCAATAATTCAATTACTGTATGTGAGCCGATGTAACCGGCGCCACCTGTAACGAGTACTGCCATAAAAATTCTCCTTATTTACTGTTTAGTGCGAAATATTACTCCTGTGCCTGGCCTTCTGAAGGTGTGGTGTTAGAAGGTGCAGTAGTGTCATCAAAACTACCTTCATCCATTCCATCATCTGTTGTAGGCTCTGTTGTTGCTTCGGTAGAGGGTTCAGTTGTTGAGGGCTCAGTTGTTGTAGGCTTTGTGGGCTGAGTCTGAATAACTGCTGTGGGCACGTTGATGCCTGTTGATGAAGGAATAACAAATTCTGTGCCTGATGTAATTTCAGTAAGCTGAGCAATTGTAAGAGAGTTTACTGTGTTGTACTCAACTTCCTTCTGTGTGGAAGCGATGATTGTGGGCTCAACGTTGTTTACCTGTAAATCCTCGTTGTTTACGTCAACGGGCTTTACAAAATATCCGCCGTACCTAACTGTGAAGATAACACAGAGCACAACTGCAATTACGATTGCAACAACTGCTGCAATAACACCCTTGCGGCTTACTGTTGCCTCGGGACGGATGTCGGAAACAACCTCTGCCTCAATGAGTGACTGCTCATATTTTGCAAGGTCATCCTCGGAAGCGCTGAGCTTGAAAACTAATTCATCAACGTACTTTTCAATCATTGAGTAAAGCTCGTTGGTAGCCTCAATAACAAGGTTATCAATGCTTTCGTCGGGGTCAGCAAAAAGCTTTTTAACAACAACCTTGTCGGCAGTTGCAACGCTTATATATGAGTAGTAGCTTGTAATCTTGTCGCCCTTCTTCTCGCGGAAGATGTTTGAAATGGTTGCGCCAAGGTCAGCACTACGAAGCTCCATTGCAGACTTTGCAAGCTGTGCAGCATACTGCTTGGGGTCTTCAGCACCTGCATCGTTAACAAAGGGTGTGAAGAAAACGTTGTTTTCAAAATTGTTGCATTCCTTGATATCTGCCTTAAGAATCTTTGAAGCAGGTGTTGAGGGAATAGCAAGCAATAAATTGTGCTTTTTGAGCTTTGCAATAATGCTGCTTGCCTTTGTTGAGGTTGTGTCAGCATCAATAATTGCATTGAAAATTTCTGTTTTGGGCTCGGGCTGCTTTACAAAGGGAAACTCCGCCTTGATGAGAACGTCGGGCACGATGCTTTCAATAAGGGGGAATACAACAATGTACTGCTCCTCGTCCTTTACGTAGAAGCCGCTGTAAAGACCGTCCTCGGAGAAGAGCTCAATTGACTCGTCAGGAACGAGAGTATGAGCCTTTTTGAGCTTTTCGTCGGAAACCTTGTCACCGATAAGCTCGCCAATACGGTCACTATATGCGGGAGTAAAGTTGAATGCTTTAATGAGAATGGGCTTAAACTTAAGATATGCTCTGTTTTCAATACCTATGAGTAAAACGTCGGCATCTTCAATGCTGTTGCTTATGTCTGTGAACAAGGCTTTAGCATCAGAGTAGCTTTCAAAGTATAAGCCGGGCTCGGTAATCTGGTCAGCGATTGTGCGCTTTATTTCGGCAAATGCGTGACTGTTCTGTTCAAAAGAATATGCTTTAATGTTCATATTCGCACCTCTTAATATAGATAGAATTTTTTGTCTTGTGCATAGGGGTTTGCTTCAGGTGAGGGATAATAGGAATCAGGATATTTCACAGGAGTGTTTCTGTGCCTTGCCTGTTCAACGTCAACCTCTGGGTCCTCACCGGGTCGGAGCTTTCGTGCAACAACAATCAGTCTGCCGTCATCAAGGCTTCGGTTGTCGTCTGAAAGGTATGTGCAGGTGCACAGCGTAAGTATTGAATCCGTTACCTCAATGTCAACACCGGTTTCATAAAGCTTACGCTTGTCAAGCTCACGGATGTATTCCTCGTAGCATTTATCAGAGCAATGGTTGAAGGTGAAGTCAAAGAAATAACCGTTGTCACTTTCAACCGAGCCGTTGGTGATGTAAACTGCTGCGATTTTCCATATATTCTTTTCATAAAGAGTGTCAAACTCAATTATGGGATTTTCTCTGTAATAGTCAAGGTTTTTGTAGTTGAGCAGGTTGGCAAATCTTGTACCGTCGCTCATATTGTGACCGTAAAGCAGAGTGTTTCGGTCAAGGGGCTTCCAGCCGTTTTTGTAGGTGGCAAAAACTGCACCATAGCTTGTTGATTTGCCGTAGAAGTCGTGGGTCATATAGTACTTGTTGTTTTCTGCCTGAACAACAGGATAGTCAATAACCGTGCCGGGAATGCGGATATAGCCAACGGTCTGCGGGTTTTGTGCATAGTAAACTGCGTAGTCGCACAGAATGCCTGCAGGGAACTTGAAGTTTATGAGCTCGGGGTACATCTCGTAGAAAAGTGCCCACTTTTCTTCCTCGGTCATGCCCTCCATTTCCTTTCGGATATCTTCAGGTATTTCGGCATATTTCTGGTTCTTGATTTCGTTTCGCAGAACAAGGAACTTTTCAACTCCTCGCTTGCCGAGAACAGTACCTGAAGCAGCAATTGCAATTATGAGAATAACGGAAACCACGTTCATTGCAAGCTTCTTGTATTTTTTTCGTTTCAAAAGCCGTGTGACGGCTTTTTTCTGTGTTTCATCCGTACGAATTACAGTCTCCTTGGAGCCCTTGTAAAACTTGTAGGGTGAATCAGGATGCTTTTTGTTAACGTTCATATATATCACCTAAAAGATTTAATGCAGTATCAACTGCAGATGTTCTGTTGTTGGTTCGCACGTTGTCTGTGAAAGTGTTTCGGAGCTCTGTGACGGTTATGCTGTCGCGGTAGGCAACCGCAACGTAGATAAGACCCACAGGCTTGCTTGTGTTATCAGAGGTGGGACCTGCAATACCTGTAATGCCCACACCGATATCTGTGTTAAGGGCTTTTTTTACGCCCTCTGCCATCTGTCGTGCAGTCTGCTCACTGACGGCACCGTGCTGTGCAAGGGTTTCCTCCTTAACTCCCAGCAGGCTCATTTTAACCTCGTTGGAGTAGGAGCATATACCGCCCTTGTAAACAGCGGATGCACCGCTTACGTCGGTGACTATTTTGCTGAGCCATCCGCCTGTGCAGGATTCGGCAAGTGCGAGGGTGTGACCCTCTGCCTTGATTTTATTTATTACTTGTGTTGCTTTTTTGAGCAATTCAGTTTCACACATATTCAACGCCGTCCGCTGTAATAAGAATTTGCTTTATGCCCTCGTAGGCTCTGCTGCAAAGGCCTTCAATATCAAGTGCCTTCTCAGCCTCAACAACGTCGGGGAGCTGAGGTCTTGTTTTGGGGTGCTTGGGAGTGAACACTGTGCAGCAATCCTCAAATGGCTGAATTGAAATATTGAATGTGTCAATTTTGCGGGAGATTTTAATGATTTCCTCCTTGTCCATACCGATACAGGGCCTGAACACGGGGAACTCTGCAACTGCATCGGTGCAGCCGAGAGCAAGCATTGTCTGGCTTGCAACCTGTGCAACGCTCTCACCTGTGATAAGGGCGTGGCAGTCTGTGTTGTGTGCAAGCATATTTGAAAGGCGCATCATAAAGCGACGCATAATGATTGTGAAATATTCCTCGGGACAGCTTTCGCGGATAAGCTCCTGAATCTCGGTGAAGGGAACTGTGTAAAGGCGGATTCTGCCGCTGTAACGTGCAACCTTTGAAAGAAGGTCGTGCACCTTTTCCTCTGCCCTTAGTGAGGTGTAGGGTGGTGATGCGAAGTGAATACCCACAAGCTCAATACCGCGCTTTGCCATCATATAGGCAGCAACGGGGCTGTCAATGCCGCCGGAGATGAGGATAAGACCTCTGCCGGATGAGCCACAGGGCATACCGCCGGCACCCTTGAGCTGATTGCCGCGGATATAAGCCTCGTCACGGATTTCAACAGTAACGATAATGTCGGGGTTCTTTACGTCAACCTTAAGGTGGGGGAAGCACTCAAGGAGCTTGCCGCCTACAGTAGCGGAAATCTCGGGTGATTTAAGAGGGAACTTCTTGTCGCTGCGCTTGGCGTTAACCTTGAAGGTTTTTGCCTCCATAAGCTGGTCCTTAAGGTAAATGGGAGCAAGCTCAAGAATCTTGTCCATATCCTTGTCGGTAACAGCGGCACGTGAATAGCCTGCAATACCGAACACGCGTGAAATTTCATCAACTGCAGCGTCCATATCTGCCTCATCATCACGGGGGGTGACGATAACTGTTGACTGTGACTTTTTGAAGTCAAATGCACCGAAGGGCTTAATGCGCCAACGAATGTTTTTTACAAGCATATCTTCAAAGGTTGAGCGGTTAAGACCCTTAAGGGCAAGCTCGCCGTCTTTTATAAGAATAATCTCTTTCATAACTGTCCTTTCGCGTTGCCGTTATCTGCTTTTTTTGCCGTACTTTTCAGCGGCTTCCTTAACCGCGCTTATGAGCAGGTCAACCTCGTTCTGTGTGTTGTAGCGTGAAAAGCTGATTCGCACAGCGCTGTCAATTACCTGGGGCGGAAGACCCATTGCGGTGAGCACGGGGCTCCTGTGACCGAGCTTGCAGGCGGAGCCTGCGGAAATTGCAATTCGCTTGCTGCTCATAAAGTTGACGGTGGGCTGACTTGGCAGACCCATAATGGAAATGTTTACAATGTAGGGGATTGCATCATCAGGTGAATTTATGGTGATGCAGGGAATATCTCTTATGCCGTTAAGGAAACGGTCCTTAAGTGATTTTACATATTCAGCGTGACCCTTTATGTCAGCAGCAGCCTCTGCCGCAGCACCAAATGAGAATATGGCGGGTGTTGCCTCTGTGCCGGAGTGCATATTGCTTTCCTGACCGCCGCCGAGAACGTAGGGCTTAATCAGGTTAGGGGTTTTTATATAAATACCACCAACACCCTTGAGAGCGTGTATTTTGTGGCCGCTTACGGTAATGATGTCGGCATCAATTGTTTTGGGTGTAACGGGTATTTTTGAAAGTGCCTGTACACAGTCGGAATGGATAAGTGCAGGAGAGCCTGCTCTTTTTACCGCACTGCGTATTGAGCTTATGGGAAGAATAGAGCCGACCTCGTTGTTAACAGCCATACAGGAAACGAGAATGGTGTTTTCGTTGATGCTGCTCAGGAGCTCGTCCTCGTTGACCCTGCCGTATTTGTCAGGGTTGATTCTGATAACCTCAACACCCTGTGACTCAAGGTGCTTGATAGGCTCGCCCACACTTGGGTGCTCAATGGTTGTGGTAACAATTCTGTTGCCTTGCTTTTTAAGCTTGTTGTATGCACCGAAAATTGCGGTGTTGTTGGCGGTTGTGCCTGATGCAGTAAAATAAAAATTACTGTCCTGCACACCAAGGAGCTTGCTTACCTGCTTGCGCGACTTTCTCAGCATACCGGAGGCTGCCGAGCCAAGGTCGTGCAGGGAGGATGGGTTGCCCCAATATTCAGTTAAAGCAAGGGTTGCGACCTCCAAAGCCTCCTTACAGGGCTTGGTGGTTGCACTGTTGTCAAAATATGCTACCAAGAAAATACTTCCCTTTATAATTTATTTAATTATAATCATCTAATTATACAATAATAATGCTTAATTTGTAAATGGGTTTGCGTTAACTTTTGATGATATTTTGTTGAATATTTTGTTAACAAAGCGGAAAAATATGAACAAATATTGCTAAGGAGCATAAAAATGAAATTAACTAAGCGAAAAACGGTGCGTACAATCAGCTTTTTGTGTGCAATAACCCTCACGCTTGCCGTGTGGGGCACAGTAAATGCGGTTGCCTTGCGAAGTGCTGAAAGAAGCATTACACAGTCAAATGAAAGAGCCTTGACACAATTAGGAACCTACCTTGATGACATTACTCTTAATCTGCAAAAGTCAATGTATTTAAGGGGCGGTGACAAGCTTTCTGAAATAACCTCCGACTTGTGGCGCTCAAGTGTGTCAGCCAAGGAGAATTTGTCTGAAATTACCGATGGTAACACGGAAATATCGGGTGTGTATAAATTCCTGTCACAGGTAGGGGAATATACACTCTACGTTAACAAGGAGCTTGCAAGGGGTAACAGCATTTCAGAGGAGCAATCAGAAAATCTGAACAAGCTGCTTGAATATTCAAGGGATATGAGCAACAGGGTGAATTACCTTATTCAGCAGGAGGAAAACGGCTTACTGTCCTTCAGGGAAATTAAAAGCACCCTGCAAAGCAGCGGTGACAGCGGAGTGTACCTTGGCTCGGAGCTTAACGATGCAAACCAGAGCCTGGTCGACTATCCCACTTTGATTTATGACGGACCATTTTCGGACCACATTCAGAACAAAAAATCACAGCTTTTGGAGGGTCAAAAGGAGGTTACCGAGGAGGAGGCGAGAGAAAAGGCGGCAGGCTTTTTAGGTCTTAAGCCTGAACAGATTGCCTTTCTCAGCAGAACAGAGGGCAACCTGTCAACCTACACCTTTTACAATGGTGATTATACTGTTGCGGTAACGAAAAAAGGCGGTATTGTTTCGTTTATGCTCTCATCCTTTTATGCAAATGAAATAAAGCTTACTCCGCAGCAGGCCATAAAAAAGGCTACTCAATACCTAAAGGAAAAGGGCTACACAAGTGTGAGGGACAGCTATTATTCCACGGTGGATGGTATCTGCACGGTAAACTTTGCATATTTTGAGGACGGCATTACCTACTACACCGACCTGATAAAGGTGAGCGTTGCCCTTGATGACGGCAGAATAACTGCCTTTGATTCCACAGGCTACCTTATGAACCACAGGGTGCGTACCGTGCCTCAAACCGTAAAACTCACCCCTGTTCGGGGCAAAAGACTGTTGAAAAGCGATCTGGAAATAATTTCTTATAAGAAGGCGTTTATCCCAACGGAGTGGGAAAGCGAGGTCTATGCCTATGAATACAGGTGTGTGAGCAAAAGCAACCCATCACAGGAGGTGCTTGTTTATATTGACCCTGTGACAGGGCAGGAGTGCGACGTGCTGCTGCTTATGTACAGCGACGGCGGCGTGCTTACAAAATAGTAATAAGAATAAATAATCGGGGAATAATGATAAACGGAGCTGTATCCTTTAAGTTATCTCCGGAAAGGTTGTGAAAATATGAAGAAAATTATTGCGGTATGTTCAGCAGTTTTATTGGTGGGCTGCATTGCGGTGCTCTTTTATGGCTGCGGTGCAAAGGATGAAGAGGTTATTACAACCACACCCATTACAACAGAGCTGCCCACAACTGAAAGCCTGGTGCCTGAAACAAATGAGGGTATGATTACAGACGTGTCTGAAAAAGATGATAACGGTGTTATCGGTGATATTGTAACGGATATGTCAGAGGGCTTGTCTATGGTAGTTACAGACGTATCAGAGGGCATTTCTGAAATTGTTGAATAACAAAAAAGCTCCGCGGGAACTTGTCCTGCGGAGCTTTTGCTTATGAATTTACAGAAACGTTCTGTGTTGCAACAACCTTACCGTTGTTATCAATAAGCTGGAACTCTATTGAATAGGGATCCTTAAAGCTGCTTGAATATTCAAAGGTGTGGGTTTTGCTGTTTTCGTCAACCTTGAAGGTAGCAGCGGTGCTTTCGTAGCCAACGGAGGTTTTGTAATGAATTTTGAATTCCTTGCCGTAGTACTGCGGGTCGTTAACCTCAACGTGGAAGTAAAGCTTCTTTGTGCCGTCAACCTTTGTTTCAGCGGTCTTTTTATCTGTTTCGGAATAGTTGATGAATGCTCTCACGTTGGCAGTCTGTGTCTGCGGTGCAGCAGTTGTATAAGCCTGAGTTGTTGCCTCTGCAGATGCGTCTGTTGTTGAGGCTGCCTCTGTGGTTGTTACAGCATCATCGGGGTTGATAAGGTTTCTGCGGATAGTAGCGCTATCAAGGTATTTCTCGTCAACAAGCTCCTTGATGTAAAGCATTGTTGCCTCGTCGTTAGTATCCATGTGTGATTTTACGTAATTATACTTTGCCTCAAGAATCTTTTCGGCGCTTGACTTGTAGCTGCCGAGAGCTTCAAGAATGGCAATAGCGGATTTATAATCGCCATCTTCAATAAGTGACAATGCCTTCTGATAGCTGCAGTTTTTAACCTGCTCCTCGCTGTCGGAATATTCAATTACAGTATTGAATGCTTCAATTGCCTTGTCAAAGTTACCTGCGTCAAGGTCGGCAAGTGCGCCGTTGTAGGTGCACTGAACAACCTTTGAACGGCTGTTGTAATAATCGCCAAGCTCAAGGTAAATTGCCTTTGCTTCCTCAAACTTCTTTTCGCTTTCAAGAACACAAGCCTGTGCATATTTGCACTTTTTAGCGTTAAGCTCAGCATCCTCATAGTCTGCAAGCTCTTCGTAAAGCTTGGCTGCTTCAAGGAAATCCTTGTTCTTTGCAAGCTGTGATGCCTGATAGTATTTATCAGCCTTAAGCTTGGGGGGGACAACCTTGAGTGCAACGATGCCTGCAATAGCAACAATGATAAGGAAAATTGCGATAAAGGGTCCAAAGCTCTTTTTGTGCTTTACTGTCTGGGGCTTTTCATATACCTCGGATACGGGAATTTCCTCTGCCTCCTCGGCGATAACGGGTGCAATAGCAATTGTTGCGCCCATATCCTCAACCTCTGCAAAGTCGTCTGCCTCGTTGTCAGAGTCAACGTCAACAACGATGTCCTCAAGCTCCTGTGTTGCAGAGTCAACCTCGGCTACTGCATCAAAAACAACTGTTGATTCAACAATATCCTCAATGGCAATTTCTTCGTTTTTCTGATAATCGTCGTCAGGATTTTCGTGAACAAGCACGTCGTCGGAGGGTGCCTCTGCCTCGGTGGGCTCGTCTGCCTCAATTTCAACAGCTTCAACTGTGATTTCTTCAACAAATTCTTCTTCAGCAGCGTCCTCTGCCTCTGCAGCAGCTTCTTCAACTACCTCTTCAGCAGACTCCTCAACGATTTCCACAACTGACGCCTCAACAAGCTCCTCTGCGATCTCAACGTCGTCAGCAGCTTCTTCAGTAGCCTCGGCAGCCTCGTCGGCTTCAACAGCTACAAAGTCAGACGTGATGTCAATAACCTCTGCCTCATTTTCGGCTTCTTCGTCCTTTTCGGGCTCGGCGTCAGATGATGAGAAAAGGTCAACGTATTCAACGTCGTCAGCAATGTCCTCAATAGTCTGAACAACAGGCTCGGACTCCTCATCTTCTATAAGCTCAGAAATGTCAACGGTTTCAGATTCAAGGATAACAACAGATTGGGTCTGAGTGATTTCCTCATCCTCGTCGTGGTCCTTAAGGCTTTCCTGGAAGAAGTCGTAGGCTGCGCCCTTAAGTCTGTCACCGATGGTTGTAGTGCCCTTTATTGCACTATATTTGCCATCCTCAAGAAGCTTTGCAAGCTCGGTGAACTTTTCTGCACTTGCAAGAAGGAAGTCATATTTCTGTCTGTTCCTTTCAAAGAACATAACGATACAGCGGTAGTATATTTCAAGGTTTTTGATGTCTGTGGAAAGAATGCCTGTGAAAACTGTGTGTGAAGCAATGCTTTCGGCAATTTTGTCAAACTTAAGTGAGCCAACCTCGGCCGCAATTTCAGGGTTTACAAGGAAGCACTTTGAGAAAAGCACGCTGATTTTGTTAGATGCACGGTTGTTGTAATCCTCAGCAAGCTCTGTGAGCTTTGTGCGGAAATCCTTTGCCTTGTTCTGAAGGTTGATGATGATTGAAACAAGCTTTTTGATAGCTTCTGCATCGGCATCCACAAACTGGCGGATGTGCATATCTGCAATAAGCTGCTCAAGTCTTGCGCACTCATCGTTGGCAAGACCAAGAAAGAACGGGAATGCTTCCTCGGGCAATTCGGCGAGTGACTGTGTGAGCTTTTCGTAGACGTCGTCAATAGAAGAAGTGCTTTCGTTGTAACGGAAGCCGTCGCAAAGCGCCTTGTAGAATATGGCAGTAGGCTCTGCGCCTGCTTTGACGATGTACTTCATAAGACAGTCGTCACACTTGTCATATTCACCCTCGTTATAGTATTGTGCGCCTAAAAGCAGGTTTTCGTCTGCCTCGGGAAAAACTGCCTCGCAGGATGGGCAGCGGAGTGTGCCATCGTCCTTTTGAAGATAAGCGTTTTTACATTTTGCGCAAATAATTCTTATCATTTTTTCCACCTTAACCTTGTTAGTTTTGTGACAAATTTATACACAATATATCATAACATAATTCGACCTGTGTTTTCAATATTTTATTACAAAAACATTTGAAAAAAGGTCGAATTATAGTTGTATTATTCACTTTTGTTCTTTTTTATATAAAGCTCGCAGAATTTGAATCCCTCCGTAGGCTCTGAAATTCTGAGAATAGCGGTGCCGTTAATGAGAAATTCCTTCCTGATGAGGTATGACGCACTTTGAAAGCCAGGTGCCAGCATTTTTTCATCAAAATCGGGGTCAACTGTGCCACCGTATTGAGGGCCGCAATAAATCACGTTGTCGTTTATTGTGATTTTGTGCTGGTCGGTGTCATTGTTGGGCTTGCCCTTGTAGATGATTGTCAGGGTGTAGTCGCAATCAGCATTCAGACCACCGAACTTTGCGTCAAAGGTGAAGTGGTCAAAAACATTTGTCATTGACATTGGCAAGGGGGCTTCGCGGGTGTAGGGTCTGTCACCCTGAATATCCATATAAAACTCACCCACCTGACTTACACCAAGGGTGTCAAGTCCGTGAAGTGCAACGGAATAGTAAACCTCGTCATCGTTAACCCTGTTGCGGCTTATAAGTGATTTTGCAAGCTCAACGGAATTGGAATTGCTCATATCCATTTGCTGCAATTTGTGAAGTAAAAATGCGCAGTCGGTTACGTTATTGTCAATGGTTTCAAGTGTTGCGCCACGCTCCCAGCTATCGGCACAATAGTGCTCCACGTCAAGCTGAATGCCGATGAGTGTGAACAGCTGCTCGGCAAGGGAATCAAGCTCAAGACGTAAAGACTTAATCTCATTATCATAGGGGGTGCGGAGCACCTCTATGGCATCGGCAGGACAGGATTTTTCAATTAAATATTCCGCCTTTTTTACAAGCCTGTTTTCGAACAGACGACGCATTTTAACAAGCTTATCACAGCATCCGCGGAAGTAAAGGAGCATAAATCTCCAGTTGGTGGCAAGTGATGGGTGCTCCTTTTTCAGCTGACACAGGTTAGCGTATGCAAAGTCTATGCAGGGGTTTTCAACAGGGTCGCCCTGCCAGTTTTTTTCAAGGAGGAATATTGTGTCGGCAATTTTCTCCTCGTCTGTGCCGTACATATAAAGCCTTGCATAATCAAGGAGTATTTCGCGCAAATCTGCTTCGGGATTCCATTCAAGAGCAGACCAAACTGCCTTGTTAACGTCGTCGTGCACACCCTCGGAATAGCTGACTCCTCCAATGGTGTAGGGTGAGAAAATTCTGTGAAGCTTTCGCAACTCTGCGGGTCGGGGATTCACGCTCTCGCGGGAGAGGGTAGATGCAAGTGCGAAGTGCCAGTCATCGTGAAGGAAGTTCACAGGATATTCACAGCGCAGATTGTGGGTGATGTCAGGATAAAAGCGCAGGGGATAGCCGGAGGGAGTTTTCGCCCTCAGCTCGTGTATGGGGAAGGCGTGATTGGGACCCATTATAATTGCATCAATTTCCTTTGGAGTGTCCTTTATGGAGTCCATGAAAACTCTGCCCCATTCAGGCATAGAATGCGGTGCCTGTGCAGATGGCTGAAGCCTTGCCTCAGGGTGAGATTTCATTAAAACCTTGTGGATTTTCAGACAACGCTCAATAAATTTATCTGCAGGCATTTCCCCTGGGTCGCCACCGGGAATGAACAGATAATCAAGGCGCTTAAGGGTGGAATAAAGCCACTCTCTGAGGGCAAGAGCCTCTGTTTCGGTTTCGTCGTCGTTGTTGGCGTGCCAAAGGGAAACGTCAAGGTCAACGGTATCAGCAAGGCGGGTTGCCTCCTGTAAAAATTCATACTGCTCATATTTCATAATGGCATTGCGGAAGTTGTTGCCGGGCTTTGTGCCGTTGTGCTCGCAGATGTTAGCGCCAAATGCCATAATGTCAAGGTAAAAACGGAAATATTGGTCATAGTCCCAGGCATCGTAGGTGTTGGGGGTTGTGCGGTAGCCTGCCTGATGTCCGCGTAAGGCCTTTCGCGGGGAATGATAGCCGCAGATATCTGCTGTGAGCTCTATAACTCCGTTTTTGAAGGTGGCTTTTCTGAGGAACAGTGAATAACCGTAAATCAAGCCGCGGACAGACCTTGCTCTGATAGTGTAGGTGCCGTCATCATAGCAGATTTCAAAGGTATCCTTGTTGTCAAAATCGGGGCAGATTTCAAGCATAAAGGTGTGCTTCTGAATGTCGGCACAATCATCCGTAAAGCCTTGTGCGTTGCCGGTTCTCAAGGCTATTTCATCCTTGAAAAGCGATGCTGTAAAGGCAGAAGACTTGTCGGAAAATCCTATGCTGAAATCATCGTATTTCCACGTAAATTTCTGTTTGTCGGTCATAACAAAAAACCTCACATATCCATATTAAATAAATTCTACCATACATTGGATTTTTCTTCAATAAAAAGCAGATTATTTTGAGAAATACTTGAAAAAATATGGTGATGTGGTAAAATTATTCATCATTAGAATTATGGTGGCGAAAATTTATGGATTTTTTTACACTCAAATGGCTTGGTAAGTTTTTTACCTCCCTGAATAAATTTAACCCTCAGCTGAGAAAAGCTAAGGAAATGAAGGAAACAATGTCATGGCAGGAGTACAAGCCCTTTGTGGATGAGCAGGTACGAGCCTGGCTTAAGCCTATGGTTGAAATGGCGGGCGTGGATTTTGTTGTTAAGGGACAGGAAAAAATTCCTGTGAATCAGCCTGTTATATACACACCTAACCACGCAGGTGCATTTGATATACCTGCAGTAATTCTTTCAACTCCCGTTGTGCCAATGTTTATGGCAAAGAAGGAGCTGAAAAAGCTGCCGATGGTTAACAAGTGGATGGACGTTGTTGACTGCGTTTTTGTTGACAGAAATAATAAAAATACTGCACGCTCCTCCTTGCACGATGCCATTGAAAAGGTGAAAACAGGCAGAAGCCTTGTTATTTTTCCTGAGGGTACACGCTCCAAGGACGGCACTTTGGGAGAGTTCCGCGGCGGTGCAATGAAGGTGGCTATGGAAACAGGGGCAACGGTTGTTCCTGTGCTCATTGAGGGCTCAAGAGAGCGCCTTGAGGCAGAGTCAAGGGTGACGGCAGGCACGGTGCACGTAACCTTCCTTGACCCGATTGAAACAAAGGGTCTTGCTAAGGAGGACTTTTTCAGAATGCCATCTGAAATTCGTGCTCGTTTACAGGCAGAGCTTGATAAAAATAAAAATTAACAAAATGGCAGCAAACACCAATTTGTGGAGGTTTGCTGCTGTTTTTGTGCTTTCAACCACAATATATACAGGGTTGACAAAGCTTCATTATATATAGTATAATTTGAACAGAAATTACAAATTGTAACTTTTGTGGAGGAGTTTATGACAAAAAGATTACTTTGTGTTGTCATGGCACTTGTTTTTGCAGTGTGCTGTGTTCCCGGTGTTCAGGCTGCAAAAACATCAAAGTCAAGCTACAAATCCGAAAAAGCACTTGCTTATGCGAAGGAGCATTGGAATGATGGCAAGGGCTTGTGTGCAGAGTTTGTTTCTGATTGTCTTAAGGCAGGTGGCGTTGACGACGTTTACGAGCGTCGCGTTATTGACCTTTACAATGAGCTTAATAATAAGGGCTGGGGTACAGCCTACAAGCTTGAGCTTACTGACGGCACAAGTGGTAAAATTAATATGTCGGCAAACGCAGGCAAGGTGAAGGCAGGCGACCCTGTTTTCTTCCAGTGTAACGTTTGTAAGACCTTTGAGCACGTTGTTCTTTGTAATGGTGCGGATTCAGCAGGCTTTATGAAGGACTATGCACACAACAATCCACACGATGGTAACAAAACAACCTACACGTGGCGTGATTGCGGTACTAATAACTGGACTGTTTATTCAATCCGAATGGATGAAACCGAGCCTTTGCTCGGCACACCCACAAGCGTTCCTGCACCCAAGGTTAACTATGCAGTTAACGTTGAGCAGGGTGCTCACATTAAGTGGAATGCAATTGAAGGTGCAACATGCTACCGAGTTTACAGATGCCTTCCTAAGGGCTCATGGGTATATCTTGGTACGGTTCCCTATGCTTGCTATACAGACACAAGCGCTGAAAACGGCAAAACCTATCTTTATACCGTAAGGGCTTGTAGGGGTAGCGTGTGGAGTGCATATTACGGCGGAATGGAGTTTGCATTCCTTTCACAGGTCAAATTTAAATCAACTGCAATTGAGAATAATGCAATCAAGGTTACTTGGAATGAAAATCCTCAGGCGGATGGCTATTACCTCTACCGTCAGAAGGATTCCGGTAACTGGGAGCGTTATGCAGACCTTAACAAGAGCACAACAACAAGCTTTGTTGATAAGGACGTGGAATCAGGTAGCACCTATGGCTACAGAATAAGAGCCTTCAAGGGCGGCGTGGTAAGCTCCTATGACGTTGCAGGTATCAAGCAGCTTTATCTTGGCACACCCAAGATGACCTCTGCAGTAAATGATTCAACAGGCATTACAATTAAATGGGAGTCACTTAACGGCTCACCCGAATTCAGAATATACCGCCGAGGTGCAGGTGAAAGGTACTGGACATATCTTGAAACCGTAAAGGGTAACAGCTATACCGATGAAAACGTTAAAAGCGGTGCTTATTACAGATATACAGTCCGTTCTGCATCAGGTAAGGTTTTCGGTGGCTTTGATGCCAACGGTCTTGTGCTCAGATGTATTGCTACACCGGAGCTTCAGACAGTTTCATCATCTGCAAAGAGGGTTACTCTTACTTGGTCACGTATTGAGGGCGCAACAGGCTATTACGTTTATCACAAGCTTGCAGGCGCAAAGTATTGGACACGAATTGCAACAGTAACAAACGGCACCTCCTACGTGGATGCTGACGTAAAGGTTAATTCAACATATCAGTACACAGTAAAGGCATTTTATGGCTACACAATGAGCTCATACGATGCAACAGGTCTTAGCTGTAAGGTTGTGGAAAGGGTTGTTACACCGCAGACAACAGCTCCCACTCCTGAAACAGATGCAACAACTCAGCCCGATACACAGCAGACAACGGCTGCTACAACGCTTCCTCAGGTAAGCGACGTGCAGAAGGCGGACCTTGCTATTGCTGTGACAGTAACTCCTGTTGAGGAGGCTGCTGAGGCCGTTGCAGAGCCTGTTACAGAGGCTTTGGCGCCTGTAACAGAGGCTTATACTGAAGAATAAACAATCCTACTTAAGATATAAAATCCCCTGAAAAAAGAGCATTGGATATTTTCCAATGCTCTTTTTCTTTAGGGTGAAATGAGTTATCCGAACCTGCCTGAAAGATAATCTTTTCAAGGCTTTTCGGCGTTTCGGTCTTGAAAGGCGCCAGCCTATCTTCACCCTCAACACCAAAAATCCAATAAAAATCTTTATCTTTCAGGTCAAAGATTTTCTACAGTACGGATTTTTGGTCAGACAAGGCAAAAACGCAGCTAATCCTGACGGATTGGCGAGTATTTTAACGCAGGATGAACGGAAAT
>JAGBTL010000211.1 GCA_017631355.1 Clostridia bacterium | reverse complement strand
CCCTTTCACTTGGTGTGGTATTTGTTCTGACAACAATATCAATCATTAGTAAGTTATCCGAAAGAATAGCACAAACATCAGGAGCCCCGCTCGACAGCAACACAAACAATGCTATCGCGGTTGTTTCTGTTATTTTGATGGTTTTCTCAAGCATACTCCCCTTGCTCGGCTGTGTAATGCTTACCAACTGGCTGAGTGACCCTTATGAGAAAGCAAAGAAAAAAACTAAGGACGGTCGTTGACCGTCCTTTAATTTATACTCTCTTTTTTATTAATCCGTGCTTATTACAATAAACGTACAAATAACCTCTGCCACGAAGCTGAAGGCGCGTTTCCGCATTGCCCTCGGGATAAAGCTTTACAAGCTGAAGCCTGTCGGTTGTGGCGTAAGCCATAAATGATATAAAGTGTGATTTTGTCATTTCGTGATTCACGGTTATGAAATGCTCATCCTCTACCCTTTCGATTGTCATAGAGTGCTCCTCGTCACACTCCTCAGTCTCAAGTGGCGGTAGTGTGATTCCACAGCAGCTTATAACCGCACCGCCCTTCGAGTGAAGCACGTTACCGCACACAGGACACACGTAAAATTTTGCACGCAACATATTTGCAGAGGTATTACCGTTCACAACTCTTTCACCTGACATAAGCTCTGCCACGGACACACCCAAAGCCTTTGCAAGAGGCTCAATAAGTGTGATATCAGGCAGACCCTTTGCAGTTTCCCACTTTGAAACCGCCTTGCTGCTTACACCGATTTTCTCGGCAAGCTGCTGCTGAGTTATTCCTTTATTTTCGCGAAGGCGCTTTATTGCGCCCCCTGTTACGTAGCAATCCATAGAAGCTCTCCATTTCCTGTATCTGACTTAATTATAGCCACAATCACACCACATTACAACCTACGCTTGGTAGATAATATTTTTGTTGTCAAAATCCACGTTTATGGTATAATTACACTATAAAATAAAAAGAGGTGTTGCCTAATGGCAAAAGAAAAATGCAAATGCAGGAAGAAAAAAGCTGTTATTGCACTTTTTGTTATCGTTGTAATTGCACTTGTTATTGCAGGTGTAAACCTTATTATGCTTCAAAGCCTTATACAAAAGGGCAATTCATATCAAGCGGTTGAGCTTGAGGACAAGCTAGCACCACAAAAGGATGAAAACGGATACTGGGTTTTCACAACTGACCGCGATTTCAAAATTATGCACCTTACGGACATTCATATCGGCGGTGGTTTTCTTTCAAAAGGCGTTGACGAAAAAGCACTTAACGCAGTTGCACTTATGGTTACAAGGGAAAAGCCTGACCTTGTTATTGCAACAGGCGACATCTGCTTCCCTGTGCCCTACACTGCAGGCACCTTCAACAACTACACAGGCGCAAAGGCATTTGGTAACCTTATGGAAAGCCTTGGTGTGTATTGGACAGTTACCTTAGGCAACCATGATGCAGAGGCATACTCCTACTATGACAGAGAGGCAGTTGCTGAAATATACTCAAGCAATGAATTTGAGCACTGTCTGTTCCAGGCAGGACCCAAAGACGTTGACGGCTACGGCAACCACGTAATTGAGGTTAAGAATTCAAAGGGCATCATTACACAGGCAATGGTTATGATTGACTCTCAGGCTTACGTCAAGGATAATATTATTGAAAGCATAAAGGGCACCTATGACAACGTTCACCCTAATCAGGTTGAGTGGTACGAGGCCGAAATCAAACGAATGAACGCTGAAAATGCGGAAGTCATCAAAGCCCTTCAGAGTGATGCAAACGGTGGTCTGTTCAAGGATTACGGCACAGTAAGGACACTTGCCTTTTTCCACATTCCATTGGTTGAAATGAACGATGCTTGGACCGAATTTGTTGACAACGGCTACAAGGACACCGACAATTTCAAATACACCGAGGGCATAATTGCCGAGGGCAGCAGAATTGTTTACTGTGGCTATGGTGAGGATAACCTTTTTGAAAAAATGCTTGAGCTTGATTCAACAAAAGCAATGTTCAACGGTCACGACCACATAAACAACACCACCTTCAACTACAAGGGAATCACCTTCAGCTACGGCTACAGCGTGGATTACTTTGCATATTCAGGCATTGATAAATTAGGCTCACAGCGTGGCTGCACAATGATAACCTGCAAGCCTGACACCACGTTCACCATTGATAAATACAACTACTATTCCGACAGATACGATTTAACCGACTTCACCCGTGAAGATGTTACAATGCAGTATGAGGACGTTACATATCAATTCATCCAGGAATAAAAAGCACAATAAAAATCAGCCGTCAAGCCCTTGCTTGAACGGCTGATTTTTTCAGCTTCCGAAATTATTTTTAAGGTACTCCTCTGTTTCCTCTCTTGATTTAAAGATTACAACGTTCTTTTCAGACTTATACTTTTCAATCAGCCTGTAAATTTTGGGAAGTGACTTAACAGAAAACTCTTTTATAAAGTCCTCAAACAGCGGATCAACCTTTTTTTCAACCCAAGGCAAATCATAACGAGGTGTACCAAGGCGTTCCCTTGCGCCCTGTATGCAAACCTCGGTTGGCAAATCAAAAAGGAAAACCGTGTCGCACTCCTTAAGTCGCATTTCAATAGTACGGTTATAGTTTCCGTCAATTATCCACTGTGGCATTGCGAAAATTTCTTGTATTCTTTCATCAAACTCATCGCGAGGGATATGAGTTTTGTCGGGCTTGTGCCATATTGAATCAAGATAATAAAGGGGCAGCCCCGTACACTTTTGTAATTTTTCGGCAAAGGTTGTTTTTCCGCTTCCGGGGCAACCTATAACAATTATTTTATCCATATATTTTCGCTCTGATTTCCTTTGCATCAACATCATTAAGACTGCAATTTTTTAAAGCAGCAATGCTTGCAGCCGCACCTGCTGCCTCACCAATACCCACACAAATAGGCATTACCCTGAAATTTGAGTGTGCCATGTGTGTTCCTGAAATATTCCTGCCGCAAAGCAGCAAGCGCTCTTTAACCGCAGGCACAAGGCAACGGTAAGGGATGGTGTAGCCCTTATCTTGTTTAAAGTGCTTCTGCACCCCTGTTTTATCAAGGCCTGCGCCCGTAATATTGTGAACGTCAAAATTAAAATAGGCATCCTTTACAACGTAGTCATCAAAGACTCTTGCTTCAAGAATATCCTGCTCATTTAAGACGTACTTACCCTTAAAGTGACGTGTTTCACGAATTCCCATAAGCGAAGCGGAGCTGATAACGTAGCACTCCTCGTAACCCGGTACAAACTTACGAAGGTATTTCACAATAGCATCCATCTGCCTGCGACAGGTAAGTGTTGCCCTTGTCAAATCCTCGGCTGACGTGCCGTCAATATCAATAGCATTTGTCATATTACAGGTAACAACACCCGGTAACGTTGATTTATACGTGAGAATATGCCCTGCAGGATATGGAATGTGCTCACCCGCAAGCGCCTGAAGCTCGCCCCTTGGTGTGTCATAGGTTGATTCAAAGGAGCCTAAGAACACAGCGCGGTCATAGTCAACACCACCCACCTTAAACATAAGTGTGGCAGGCTGCATTTTATTGTCACTTTCTCTGCCAAGGGTAAATTCTGCCCCCGCCCTTGCGGCAATATCACCGTCACCTGTGGCATCAACAGTTATTTTTGCATATATATCCGCTCTGCCTGACTTGTTTATTACCGTTGCGCCAAGTACCTTGTCACCGTCGCAGATTGCATCCTCAGCGAAGGTATAAAGCATCAAGCGACAACCAACCTCACAAAGCATTTCAAGGTACAGGGTTTTCAGCTTTTCAGGATCAATAAGGCTTATAATTTCATTTTTAAAGCAGCCCTCATTCTGCTCCGACGACCTTTTTAAAAGCTCGTAATACAAGGGACTGTCACAGCTACCTGTCCAATGGCTCATAAGCCCCGAGGTAGAAATTCCACCCACGTCGCCGTTCTGCTCAACAAGTATAACGCTTGCTCCGTTTTTGGCTGCGGTATATGCAGCAGCAAAACCCGATGGGCCGCTGCCGAGAACAAGCACGTCGGTATGCAATTCACGTTTTTCTATCATATTTTACACCCGATACAAATATTTTTTGCATCTTGATTATATCACTCTCACAAATATAAAATCAACAGATAAGATGCATTTACATAATTTCATTGACACAAAGTTTATTATAAATTAAAATATAAGCAAACACATAATAAAGGTGGAATCCCATT
>JAGBTL010000210.1 GCA_017631355.1 Clostridia bacterium | reverse complement strand
ACTCGGGATAGCTTTTGTTTACGCATTCTGCGCCCTCTAAAGTGCCACCTACAACACTACAAAGCAGAGCAAAGCTCATAGCAATACGGTGGTCATTGTGACAGTAAATATTTTCTGTTGACGCTTTAATTTCACACTTGGGAATGATTATATAATCATCACCGTTTTCCAGATCAACACCGAGCTTTAAAAGCTCCTGTGCCATAGCCTGTCCCCTGTCGCTCTCCTTGATTTTAAGGCGATTTGTGCCTATAAGCCTTGCACCATTTTTAAGGACTGCACAAGCAATAAGAACGGGACCCAAATCGGGGCATTGGGTTATATCAAGCACAGGCGCGCCATCATTGAGCTGACGGAAATAATCCCTATAAATCATATCCCCCTGCTTACTTTCAAGGCTCATATTTTCAAGCTCAACGCTACCGCCTGCAAGGTTAAAGCCATCAAGGAACGCGGCATTTGACCAGTCGCCCTCGCACACCTCGTTGTGGGCGGTGTAGGTCTGTAAGCCCTTTATAAAATAGCCGTAATCGGTAGCTTTAACTTCAACACCAAAGCGTGAAAGCACGTCAATGGTAATATCAATATACGGTGCGCTCTGTAAGGGTGTTGTAAGGTGAATTTCACTATCGCCTGAAAGCAGGGGCAAGGCAAAAAGCAAGCCTGTTATAAACTGACTGCTTACATCCCCTGCAACCTCATACAAACCGCTGTGAAGCTGACCGCTTACTGTCATTTTGCCGTCTGATTTTTCAACAGAGCAGCCCTTTGCTGTAAAAAGCTCCTCATAAACTGTCTGTGGACGCTCCATAAGTCTGCCCTTGCCGCTGAACGTTGCCTTTTTTGAAAAAACAAGCGACAACGGAATAAGGAAACGCAAGGTGCTTCCGCTTTCGTTACAGAAAAGGCTTATTCTATCTGCCATTTTATTTAGTCCGATACCTTTAACAGTAGCAGTTGTGCCGTCAAGCTTTATATCTGCACCCATATTTCGCAGACAATCAGCCGTTGCGAGAATATCATCGTTAGTGCCGATATTTTCAATAATGCTTTCGCCTCTTGAAAGTGCTGCACAGACAAGGAGCCTGTGAGCGTAGCTCTTTGAGGGTGGCGGTGTTACAGAGCCTTTGGCAACAGAAGGTGTAATAGCTACGTTCATTCTGCCACCTTCTCAATTATGCAATCAATAGCGTGAAGATAACCATCGGTACCCTCGCCGCTGATTGTTTTAAAGCAAGCCTGTCTGATATAGCTTACTCTTCTGAAATCCTCACGTGAATCAACATCAGAAATATGCACCTCAACTGTGGGAATACCTACCGCCTTAACTGCATCAAGAATTGCAATGCTTGTGTGAGTATATGCACCGGGGTTAATGACAATGCCCTGAAATCTGCCGTAAGCAAACTGAATGGCATCTACAAGGTCACCCTCGTGATTTGACTGATAGCAATTCACATACACACCCTTTTCGTGGGCGTAGCTTTCAATTTTTTCAACAAGTGAATTATAGGTTTCCTTGCCGTATATGTCGGGCTCACGAATGCCCAGCATATTAAGGTTTGGTCCGTTAATTACAAGTATATCCGTAATAATCCGCCTCGATTCTTTTTACTACCTCACTGACCGTGCCCGAGCCGTCAATAATAACGTCTGCACAGGCGGTGTAAATGGGATAGCGTTCATTATACCTTTTTTCAAGGTCAGCTCTGTTGCTTGACAAGGGTCTGTCCCCTGTTGTGACAAGCTGCTCTAAGGGTCTGTCTATAAAATAAATTCTGCCGTTTTCCTTGAGTATATCCACGTTTGCTTTGTTCAGCACGGCTCCTCCGCCTGTTGCAACAACTGTTGCCGTGGCTTTTGCGACGTCAAAAACGGCTTCGCACTCCTTCTTGCGGAAGGCTGCTTCTCCATCCTCGGCAAAAATAGTTGGAATATTGCGTCCGTCAAGCTGAGCAATGCGCTCATCTGTATCCGTAAAGGCTTTGCCGAGTTTTTCTGCAAGGGCTTTGCCTATGGTAGTTTTGCCACAGGATGGCATTCCCACAAGAACTATATTCATTTTGGATTTATATAAATCGCTATAAATCCTTTCAACTGCCTGACTATCAACAGGGGCATCAATGAATTTTTCAACTGCATAGGCTGCCTGTGAAACAAGCATATAAAGTCCGCCTGTTGCAATAACCCCCATCTGCCTTGCATCGCAAACAAGCTTTGAAGCAAGCGGATTGTAAACTGCATCAAAAACCGCAGTAAGCTTTGTAAAACGTGTAACGTCAACGGCAGAGGTGCCGATGTGGGGGTACATACCGCAGGGTGTTGTGTTGATGATTACTTCAACCTCATCTGCCACGCTATAAAGCTCATCGTAGGTAATATAACCGTCACTTGCTTTACGTGACACCTTAAGCACCTTTTCCGCCCCCATAGCATTAGAAACGGCAAACGCGGTGTTAGACGTACCACCGCTGCCAAGAATGGCAACACATTTACCCGAAAGACTTACTCCCTGACGCTCAACGAGAGATTTCAAGCCGTAAAAATCTGTATTATAACCATATAATTTGCCATCAATATTTACGATTGTATTGACTGCATTTATTGTCTTTGCCTCAGGTGAAATCCACTCCAGATAAGGTATAACATCCTTCTTATATGGTATGGTAACGTTTATCGCCTTAAAATTGCGCTCTGTCATAAACTGTGGCAATTCCTCGGGTGTTAACTCCTGAATGCAATAGTCATAACCAGTAAGCGCATTATGTATCTCTTTTGAAAAGCTATGAGTAAGGTGCTCACCTATACAACCGTATTCCATCAGCCTTCACCAAGCCAATCTGTACCGAATTTCTGTGAAAGCATATCACAAACAGCAAGTGCGGTTATGCTGTCCACAACAACCCTTGCCCTATGTACAATACAAGGGTCGTGTCTGCCCCTTGTGGCAAGTGTTGTATTTTCGTCATTCACGAAATCAATAGTATTTTGTTCTTTTGCAATTGAGGGCGTAGGCTTTACTGCACAATTGAACAAAACAGGCATACCGTTTGATATACCGCCGTTTATGCCGCCATTGTTATTTGTGGCGGTTTTAACTGTGCCATTATCGTAATAATACTCATCGTTCATTTCGCTGCCCAAAAGCTGAGCACAACCGAAGCCGATGCCAAACTCAACACCCTTGATACCGGGAATTGAGAAAAGTCCGTGAGAAATCACACCTTCAAGCGAATCAAACCAAGGCTCACCAACACCAACAGGCAAGCCCACAACTGCAGTCTGAAGAACGCCGCCAACGCTGTCGCCCTCTGTGGCAGCCGCCTTGATTTTTTTAATCATCTGCTCCCCTGCAGAATCATCAATAACAGAAAAAGCCTTTGTTGAAATTGCTTTTATTTCGTTTTCGTAATCCTTGAATTCAACGTCATTTACTCCGCCGCAATTAAGAATATGAGTGCCGATGAATATATTTTTCTTTTTCAGCAAGTCAATAGCAACTGCGCCTGCTGCAACAAGACCTGCAGTAACCCTGCCGCTGAAATGACCGCCGCCGCGATAGTCCTCGCAGCCGTTATATTTGGAAAAGGCGGTGAAATCCGCGTGACCCGGTCTTGCCTTGCCGTAGGTTGCAGAATAGTCCTTTGACTGTGTATTTTCATTGGGAATGATAATACAGAGAGGTGTGCCTGTTGTTTTGCCGTTAAAGCATCCGCTGACGATGGTAAAGGCATCCTTTTCTGCACGAGGTGTGGAAATTGCACCCACAGGACGACGGAGCGTAAGCTGTGAAGCAATGAAGCCCTCATCAACAGCAATGCCTGCAGGAAGGCCGTCAACAACTGCACCGATTGCTTCTCCGTGGCTTTCACCGAAAAGTGTAATGCTCACGTTATTACCAAAGGTGTTTTTCATTTAAGGTACGCCCCCTTTACTGCATCATCAAGCTGATTAAAATCTAAAAACTTAAACTCAAACGAGCCGATTTCATTTACATAAACGACGTTAACACCGTCGCCTGCACTCTTTTTATCGTGACGGAGTGCTTCAAGAATGGTATCTCCCACAAAATCAAATTCAGTAGGAAGATTGTATTTTTTTAGAAGTGATGTTAAGCGCGCTCTGACTGAAGGTGATGAAAAAGCAAGCATACCGATAGCAACACACTCACCGTGAAGCAAATCACCAAGCCCGGTCGCCGTTTCAATAGCGTGAGCCGCTGTGTGACCGAAATTAAGCACCTTGCGAAGCCCCTGCTCCTTTTCATCTTCCTCCACAATATATTTTTTGATTCTTAGAGAGCCCTCAATAACCTTATCAACGTTTTCATAAAGGTCATTGTTTTCCATAAATTCAAACAAATCCTTGTCACAGGCTGCAGCCATTTTAATGCTTTCAACAAGGCCGTTGTTTATGTGCCTTTGGGGCAGAGTTTTAAGAACGTCGGAGTCAATTATAACAACCTTGGGCGGATAAAATGCGCCCACAATGTTTTTATACCCCGAAAAATCAATAGCTGTTTTGCCACCGATTGAGGAATCAACCTGTGAAAGCACAGTTGTGGGGATATTCACAAAATCAATACCTCTCATATAGGTAGAAGCGCAGAAGCCCGACAAATCACCTACAACTCCGCCACCAACTGCAACAACACAATCAGAGCGTGAAAACTCGTTTTCACAAAGAGCCTCAAGAAGATCCTTATAAACGTCAAAGCACTTGCTTTTTTCGCCCTGAGGAATCACCTTGATTATACTGTTGCTGAACTGTGCTGAAACCGTCTTGGCATATTCAAACGGAACGCCGCTATCAGTTACAATAAGCGCTTTTTTAGCTGTATCATAAAATTCTGCCACACGGTTAATTGCGCCACGCTGAAGAATTATATTGTAATTATCTGTTTGGGTTTTAACATTCAGAACCATAGAAATTCATTGTCCCCTTATCCGGCATATTTACCTACAACGCGAACGTTGGTACAAACCTTTGATAGCTTTTCCTCCATATCACGCTCAACCTCAGGCGTAAGGTGTCCCTCACCCTCAAGGAAGAAATAATAGTTCCACATAACATCCTTGGAGGGACGGCTCTTAAGCGCCTTAAGATTGTAGCCGTACTCGCTGAAAACAGAAAGTGCTTTGCCGAGTGAGCCTGCCTCATCGCGAACGGTAAAAAGGATGATAAAGTTGTTCTGATCTTCCGAGCAATCGCGGGGAACACGTGAAAACACTGCAAAACGAGTTATATTTGTGCTATCCTTGTTTATTTTGCGGTCAATGAGCTTAAGTCCGTATTCGTGACCTGCTTCAATTGAACAGATAACGCCCAAGGAGCTGTCACCGCTATCACGGACAAGCTGTGCCGCAACCGCTGTATTGACTGCTTCCTTTATTTCGTAGCCCTTTTCCTCAATAAACTCGGCGCATTGACCGAGTGCCTGAGGATGGCTGATAACCGTTTTTATTGATTTGGGGTCGGCATCGGGTGTGCCGAAAAGGTGCTGTTCAATGGACATATCATAAACACCGTTTATATAAAGTGAGCCGAAGTAGGTTAAATCCATAACCCTTGCAACGTCACCCTCATAGCTGTTTTCAATGGGTAAAACAGCTATTTCACACTCACCGTTTTCAACGGATTTATAAGCAGCCTTAAAATCCTGACAAGGTACAGGAACACAATCAGGAAAGAATTTTTTCACAGCATTTTCAGCAAAGGCGCCCTTTACGCCTGCGAACGCGGCGCGTGTACCATCAATAAGCTTGTGCTGATATTCCTTGGAAAGCCTCATTGTAGTTTTGAGGAAGTTCACGTAATATGAACGGATTTTATCGTTATCAACAAGCATACTGCTTTCTTCAATGAGCTGCGCTTCGCGGACGGGGTCCTCAACAGGAATTCCGTTCACCCTTTTATATGCGGCAACGTCCTCAACAGCCTTCATTCTTTTTTCAAAAAGAATCGCTATTTCCTTATCAATTTCACCGATAGCCTTTCGTGCCTCGTGAAATTTTTCTGTATAATCAATCATTTCTGATAGTCCTCGTAAAGTGATTTGAATGCAGGAAGTGAACGCTCAATAAGTGAAGTGTCCACACAATATGAAATTCTTACAAAGCCCGGTACACCGAAGCTGTCGCTTGGAACAATAAGCAAATCAAACTTTTTTGCTCTCTCGTAGAATGCATTTGCATCCTCCTCAAGAGATTTAACGAACATATAAAATGCACCGTCAGGCTTGATAACTGTATAGCCGATTTCTGTAAGTGCATCGTAGAGAAGGTTTCTGTTCTTCTCATAAATTGAAACGTCTGCAGTATCGTTAAGGCACTGCGCAATTGTGTACTGCATAAGGCTTGGTGCACAAACGTAGCCAAGTGCTCTGCCTGAGCCGCAAATTGCTGCAAACACGTCACCGCTGTCCTTTACTGTGGGAGCAACGAAAATGTAGCCGATGCGCTCACCGGGAAGCGAAAGTGCCTTACTGTAAGAATAGCAAACAATTGCATTATCGTAATAGCAAGGAATATATGCAACCTTCTCCCCTGTGAAAACAAGCTCTCTGTAAGGCTCGTCGGAGATAAGGAAAATCTCCTTACCATATTCACTCTGCTTGCTTTTAAGAAGCTGACAAAGCTTTTTGATATCCTCCTCGGGAACAATAACTCCTGAGGGGTTGTTGGGAGAATTGATAATAACTGCCTTGGTGTTGGGAGTGATTGCCTTTTCAATAGCATCAAAGTCAAGCTGCAAATCCTCAGTCTTGTTGCTTACAACAACAAGCTTCGCGCCCGCCTGCTCAACGAAAACCCTGTATTCTGGGAAGAATGGTGCAAAGGCAATAACCTCATCACCCTCCTCAACAATTGCATTGAGTGTAATTGTAAGTGATGCCGCTGCACCACAGGTCATATATATGTTAGCAAGAGATGCATCAACGCCGAATTTTGCTTTGATATTCTCAGCAATAGCGGTACGTACCTTAACGTCACCGGGTGCAGAGGTATAGCCATGAAGCACCTCGGCAGGTGTTTCGTCAATAAGCTTTTTCATAACCTCGGTTACCTTTGCAGGTGCGGGAACGCTTGGATTGCCAAGACTAAAATCATAAACGTTTTCTGCGCCAATTTCTGCTTTACGCTTAAGACCATATTCAAAAATCTCACGTATAACAGAGCTCTTTTTACCTAATTCAAGCATTTTTGATGAAATCATAAATTAACTCCTTGTTCACTAAAAATAAAAGTCCGCAAACCGATACACTAAAAGCATAGCAGAATGCGGACTGACTATTCACACTATCGGGTGCAATTACTTGCACTCGCGAAAGGCACACAGACAATCCGTTTTAGTAAAGTAATAAAATCGATAACTAAAGTTTCTGTTCATCTGTATCACCTTTCTGAAAAATTATGCTTAGTATACTACTCCTACGAATTGCGTTTGTCAATAGGAATATTTTATTTTATTGGTTTTTCTCAGCTTTTTCTACAATTTCTGCAAAGCCATAAATGAGCGCTGAAGCAAATCTTGAAAGAATAATGAGAATAATAAACAACGTAACAATAGGCAATGCAAGCAATGAAAGCATCTGTGCACCGAGATTGACTGCAAGGAGCACGGTTACCGCACCTGTAATGCCAACTGAAATGAAGATATTGATTACGAAAACTATGACAGAAAACTTCTTGAGTGAAGCTGAACAGCTGCGGAAGAACTTAAAATCAAACAATTTCGCATCGGTCTGCTTGTTTTCCTCGGCTGCTGCCTGTGAATCGCCTTCAGCATAGAATGCCTCGTTCTCAACAACAGG
This sequence comes from Clostridia bacterium, assembly GCA_017631355.1. Lineage (GTDB taxonomy): Bacteria > Bacillota > Clostridia > Oscillospirales > Acutalibacteraceae > DTU089. The sequence goes on along the minus strand of JAGBTL010000210.1, from coordinate 35,007 downwards.
AGTGTTTTCGGTTGCTTCCGCAAATTCATTCTGTGAATTCAAAATTTCTTTTTCCATTATATTCTCCTTATTAATACCACTCGTCGCCTTCAGGGTCACCTGTTACAAGCTCAATACCATTAGCGGGTGTTGTAGTTGTAAGCAAGGGCTTGGTTGTTTTGGGAGCGGTAGTTGTCTTATTTTCAGAAGCGCCGCCGTTTGAACCCTGTGCTGATGTTGAAGACGTTGCCTGTGACTGAGTTGTAGCCTTGGTTGTTGTAGCCTTTTCGCTATTGGAAACCTCACCGATTGTGTTGTCATTGTATGACTGAACAACGTCCTGAGGAATTGTTACGCCCTCATCACCGTAAACGTCCTTAAGCTGAAGCACACCGTCAACCCACTGATAGGTTGAAACCTTTTCAATACCGTTATAGTATGTTTTTGACAAAACAAGCTGCTCGTAAGAATCAACAGAAATGTTCTTGAGTGCTGAAAGAGAAGCCGAGAAGTCAAACTTGTTTGCTGAAGCATTGTAAAGCCAACAATAGTAATTTATCACGTTATCAACCTTGCTTACCGCAATGTAAAGGTCAAGATTGCCGTCAAAGTTCATATCAATAAATTCATAATGCTCCTTAGCATAGGCTAAATCAAACTCATAGCCGATACCGTTGGGATATGAAAGCTCCTGAAAAACTGCATCGCCCTTTTTAACAACTGCGTTTGCTGCAGTGATGTCAATGCTGTATTCGCCGTCAGCAACGGGAGCTTGTGTTGTTGCATCGGTTGTGCCTTCACCCTTTTTACCACAAGCAGAAAAGGCTGTAACGAGCAACGCAACAGAAAGAATAACTGCGCAAATAGAAACAATCTTTTTCATAAAAATGTCCTCCAATAAAATTGTGCTTTGTTAAAAGAAAACGCCTTCGTCGTTAAGCGCCTTTTCAAGGGCGGTAAAATCGCGGGTGTCAAAAACAAAGCCCTTCATACCACAAGCTCTGGCACCGATAATGTTCTGCTCCATATCATCTATAAAGAAGCACTCCTCCGCCTTTAAGGAAAACCTGTCACAAAAGGCGTTGTAGATTTCAGAACCGGGCTTCAGAAGCTTGTACAATGCTGAAATAAACATACCATCCATATAAGCTAAAGCAGGAATGTTGTGATATTCATCAAATACACGAGGTGTGGCATTTGACAAAAGGTAAATCTTATACCCTGCCTTTTTTATGCGGGCTATAAGCTGCTCGGTTTCCTTAATGGGTGGCATATATGGGTAGAAATTGTTTATCATTTCACCGAGCAAGGGACGAAGCTCCTGCGGGTAACGAGGCAAAAGGATTTCCTTTGCTTCGTCGGGACGCATAAGACCTGCATCCATCAGGCGCCATTGCTCACCATAAAAAACGTTTTTTACGATATCCTCGCGGTATTCCTCGGGGAAATGCTCTGCTATGGTACGGCGGACATCTAAATCAAGAAGCACGCCACCCATATCAAACACAATATTTTTCACCATTTTAAGCATCACCATATTCATTATACCATTTTATATATTTTTTTCAATATTTATATAAAAATTTTATTTTTTCCCTTTTTATTCCAAGCTTTATGTGATATAATTATTCCAAATTTGATGACGAGGGTGATACAGATGATTATCAAAACATTCAAAACTGCAGAGGAAATCGGTGTAGCAGTTGCCGAAATTTTCACAAAACAGGTAAAAAACAAGCCCGACAGCGTATTGGGTCTTGCAACAGGCGCTACCCCTATTCCTACATACAACAACATTATCAAAAACTTCAACGAGGGCGATTTTTCATTCAAGGCAGTAAAAACCTACAACCTTGATGAATACTGCAACCTTCCCAAGGAGGACAAAAACAGCTACTACACTTTTATGCACAAGCAGCTTTTTGACAGCCTTGATATACTTGAGGAAAACGTTCATTTCCTTGACGGCAACGCTGCTGACACAGAAGCAGAGTGCAAGCGCTACGACGATGAAATCAACGCTGCAGGCGGTATTGACATACAGCTCCTTGGTATTGGTAACAATGCTCATATCGGCTTTAACGAGCCTGCTGACGAGTTCACAAACGGTTCCTTCAAAATCACTCTTACACAGAGCACAATTGATGCTAACAAGATTTATTTTGACGAGAATCCCATGCCCACACACGCTCTTACAATGGGTATCAAGCAGATTATGTCTGCAAAGCAGATTATTCTTATTGCAACAGGCCCCAAGAAGGCAGAGGCTATCAAGAATATGATTGAAGGTCCTGTTACTCCTCAGGTTCCTGCATCAATTCTTCAGGAGCATGACGACGTGCTTATCTTCCTTGATGAAGATGCAGCTTCACTCCTCACAAAATAATAAAGCAACAAACAAAAAGGCTTTCTCCCAAAGGGAGCGTAAATTAGGGATTCATTAGGTTTAAATCCGCTATTTTACACTCCCCAAAAGAGGAAGCCTTTTTTCAATTCACTATTATGCTATATGCAGGCTTTTCACCCTGATTGTACACCTCAAGAGTCACAAACGAGGCGCCGACGGTTCGCTTGATAAACGCACAGCCCTTTCTGTCGTCATAGGCCTCTGTTACCAAGCCCTCATTGAAGCCCGAAAAGAAATTATACAAAGCTACCGGCAGGCAATCAGAGGGCAAATCACTAACCCGATAGGATTTCACAAGTCCCTCATAAGAAAAGACACAGTCATCACCATCACAGACGTAGGAAAAGCCGTCGGGAATTGTGCCGTTACCACAAAAGTCAATTTGCAGCCTTCCTTCAACAAATGAAATTTCACAATTATAAATAAATTGCCTGTACTGAAGTTGTACAGGCAATTTACTATTTAAATCAACTTCCGAAGCTCCGTTGTGGAGATTAGCTTTACCGCAAGCGCTAAAAAGGAACGATAGAAAAAGCAAGGGTAAAACTGACAGAAATGATTTTTTAACTGTTACCACTCTTTTCAATAGTGTAATATACTTCACCCAACCGTTTTGCGCAATCGGAGGGTAAAACAGAATATTCAGACATGCTCTGCGTGGCAATATCAGCCGAAAGACCGTGGACAAAGGCGCCAAGCACGCCAGCGTCAAAGGTATTGCCCTTTAAGGCGGGTGTAAGACCTGCAATTATACCTGTGAGCAAATCACCTGCCCCACCCTTTGCAAGAGCAGAATTGCCTGTTGTGTTCACGTAAAGCTGGTCGCCTGATGCGTTACAGATAAGTGTTCTGTGACCCTTCAGGAGAACGCTCACGTTATATTTTTTACAAAAGTCGGAGATAGCCTTTTGTCTGTTTGCTTCTATTTCGCTGACACTCAAGCCTGTAAGACGACTCATTTCACCCGGATGAGGTGTAAGAAGCACCTTTGCGGTTGCTTTTTGGAGCATTTCGGGAACCTGAGCAATGCAATTAAGTGCATCGGCATCAAATATCACCGGCTTATTCTCACACTCAAGCAGAGTTGTTGTGACAAGACTTTGTGCAAAGCCCACACCTATACCGCAACCAACGGTAACAACGTCCGCCTTTTCAATGGCAGGTAGAAGAAGCTCCATAGCAAGGTGGCTTATAAACCCGCATTCATCCGTAGGCAACGGAAGAAAAAGACACTCTGTCAGACGGCTTGTTAGTGCAGTATAAAGCACGTCGGGGAAGGCAATTGTAACAAGCCCTGCACCGCTTCGCAATGCACCCTCGGCAGCAAGTGCACAACAGCCAACCATATTTTTGCTGCCGCATATAAGCAGCACGTTACCATAGGTGCCCTTATGAGAATTTTGCTCCCTACGTGGTAAAAGACCGTTAGCAGATATTAAATCAAGTGATTTTTCCGTCATAAAACCAGCTCCAAATCAATATATACTGATTTTATCACAAAAAGGTTAATCAGGCAACAAGAACATCCTGAAGAGATGTATTCGCGCCCTTGTTAAGGCTTGCAAGCATTTCATCATATTCAGCATTGTGGTAAGAAGGCTTGCTAACCTGCTTTGCCTTGGGCTGCTTCTTTTCATGAATTGTATAGTAAACAGCCTTAAGGAATGCTTTAACGTATTTAAGCGCCTTTCGTTCAAATTTTGCAATATCCTTTTCACGATAAATTGCATAAGCGCCAAGAAGAATGAGTGCTACCTCTGCGAATACTTTAAGAATTGCTAATGTTGTCATAAATATACCTCCGAACATTTAACGAACATTTGTTTTTGTGATTTAATTATATCACGTATTTGACATAAGTCAACACAAATGTTCTAACTTTTTTCGTTTTTTAGTCCCTTGTTTGGGTCTTTGGTAACGTTTTCGTGGGTTTTGTGTTGTTTTTCAGCTGTTTTACGCGAAAAAAACCGAACAAAACATTACAAAAAAGAGAACAACGACAGAACAAAACCGAACATTTTTTCCCGCGAAGCAAAGGGATAAATGTTATTAGAAAATTTACAAAAACTATTTATCTTTTTATAATAATATAGTATAATACGATAGATAATGAGTAAATGTGCTATTTTTTCAGAATAATGAGGTAAATTACAATGTTTGTTGATAAAGCGAAAATCAGAATAATCGCAGGTCACGGCGGTAATGGTGCAGTAGCCTTCCACCGTGAGAAATACGTTGCTGCAGGCGGCCCTGACGGCGGCGACGGCGGCAGAGGCGGTAACGTTGTTTTTCAGGTAGATGACAACATCTCCACCCTTGCAGACTTCCGCTATAAAAGAAAATATAAAGCCGCAAGCGGCGAAAACGGCAGAGGCTCAAACTGCAACGGTAAAAAGGGCGAGGACCTTATTATCAAGGTTCCCCGCGGAACTGTTATAAAAGAGGTTGAAACCGGATTTGTTATGGCTGATATGAGCGTTGACGAAACCTTCATTGCCGCAAAGGGTGGTAAAGGCGGTTGGGGTAACTCCCACTTCAAAACTGCTACACGTCAGGTTCCCCGATTTGCAAAGGACGGTGCTCCCGGTGAGGATTGGGAGGTAACGCTTGAGCTTAAGCTCCTGGCAGACGTTGGTCTTATCGGCTTTCCTAACGTTGGTAAATCTACACTTATTTCCGTTGTAAGTGAGGCAAAGCCAATTATTGCTGACTATCACTTCACAACCCTTATTCCTGTTCCCGGTGTTGTAAGAATGGGTCCCGAAAGCAGCTTTGTTATGGCTGACATTCCCGGCATCATTGAGGGTGCAAGCGACGGTGTTGGTCTTGGACACGAATTCCTCCGCCACATCGAGCGCTGCAGACTTCTTGTGCACGTGGTTGACGTTGCAGGCAGCGAGGGCAGAGATCCCATTGAGGACTTTGAAGCAATCAACAGCGAGCTTTTCAAATACAACGAGGAGTTGAGCAAATATCCCCAGATTGTTGCAGGTAACAAGATTGACCTTGCAACAGACGAGCAGAGAGAGGCCTTCAAAAACTATATATGCGACAAGGGTCTTGAGTATTACGAGATTATCGCTCCCATTGCGGAGGGTACACAGGAGCTTATAAATGCAGTTGCACGCGAATTACAGAAGCTCCCCCCTGTTAAGATTTACGAAAAGCAGGAAATCACACCCAAGGAGATATTCAAAAATGCAAAGCAGGATTACAAAATCCGTGTTGAGGGTGACGTATTCATTGTTGAGGCAGAGTGGCTTGGTAAGATACTTATGAAAACAGACCTTAACGACTATTCCTCGCTCCAGTATTTCCAGAACGTATTACACACAAGCGGTATTATTCAGTCACTTATTGACCACGGCATTACCGAGGGTGACACAGTAAGCATTTATGATTTGGAGTTTGACTATGTGCCCTGATGAAATGAATTTATTAAGTAGCGTTTGCACACCGCTGACAGAGCCACAGGCTCGTATGTACAGCCCCCTTACGCTTGCCTTTTTAGGTGATGCTGTTTACAGCCTTATGGTTCGCGATATGCTGACAAAGCAGGCAAACAAGCCCACAGGAAAGCTGCACAAGGATTCCATCAAGCTTGTAAATGCGGCATTTCAGGCCGAAATGATACGAGAGCTGCTCCCCCACCTGACCGAGGATGAAACCGCTGTTTTCAAGCGTGGCAGAAACGCCCACAGCGCACACTCCCCGAAAAACCAGAGCGAGGCGGACTACCGCTATGCCACAGGCTTTGAGGCGCTTTACGGATACTTATATCTGTGCGGTCAGACCGACAGATTAAGGGAGCTGTTTGATATGAGCACCCTGAGGGCTTTTATTGAAGCAAACACAGAAAAATAAGAGATATTTTGGAAAGGAAACATTAAAATGTCCCTTGTAAAGAAAGAACATATACGAAATTTTTCCATTATCGCCCACATTGACCACGGCAAATCAACTCTTGCCGACAGACTCCTTGAAATCACCAACTCTGTTTCACAGCGTGATATGGAGGCACAGATTCTTGACGATATGGACCTTGAAAGAGAGCGCGGTATCACCATTAAGGCTCACGCGGTTAAGCTTGACTACGTGGCAAAAAATGGTGAAAAATATCAGCTCAACCTTATTGACACTCCCGGTCACGTTGACTTTAACTATGAGGTTTCACGTTCACTTGCAGCTTGTGAGGGCGCAATACTCATTATTGACGCATCACAGGGCATTGAGGCACAGACACTTGCAAACACATATCTTGCACTTGACCACAACCTTGAGCTTGTGCCTGTAATCAACAAAATTGACCTTCCCTCTGCTGACCCTGACAGAGTTTCAGCAGACGTTGAGGATATCATTGGTCTTCCTTGTGATACTGCTCCGCGAGTATCAGCAAAAACCGGTCAGAACGTTGAGCAGGTATTGGAGCAGATTGTTGAGCTTGTTCCCCCACCCGAGGGTGATGACGAGGCCCCATTAAGAGCATTGATTTTTGACTCAGTTTATGACAACTACAAGGGTGTTATTGTTTATACCCGTATTGTTGACGGCACAATAAAGCCCGGTGACACAATGCGAATGATGGCAACGGGTGCAGAATTCAACGTTGTTGAGGTCGGCACAATGAAGGCAACGGGACTTAACCCCACAGACAAGCTCTGTGCAGGTGAGGTTGGTTACCTTACAGGCTCCATCAAAACAGTACGTGATGCGGTTGTTGGTGATACTGTTACACTTGCAACACGCCCTGCCACAGAGCCACTCCCCGGCTACCACAAGGCTACACCTATGGTTTACTGCGGTATTTACCCAGCTGATGGTGCAGACTACGAAAACCTGCACGAGGCACTTGAAAAGCTGCAGTTAAACGATGCTGCTCTTTCCTACGAGCCCGAAACATCAGGCGCACTCGGCTTTGGCTTCCGCTGTGGCTTCCTTGGTCTTTTGCACCTTGAGATTATTCAGGAGCGCCTTGAAAGAGAATATGACCTTGACCTTGTTACAACAGTTCCAAGCGTTATTTATAAAATCCATATGTCAAACGGCGAGGTTGTTGAAATTGACAACCCCACCCACTACCCTGACCCTGCAGAAATTGACTTCTGCGAGGAGCCTGTGGCAGATGCGCACATTTACGCTCCCACAGAATACGTCGGTGCTGTTATGGACCTTTGTCAGGAAAGACGCGGTATTTTCAAAAATATGGATTATATTTCAGGTGACCGTGTAGAAATCAAGTACGATTTACCACTTAACGAAATCATTTATGACTTCTTTGATGCGCTTAAATCACGCACACGCGGTTACGCATCACTTGACTATGAAATATCCAACTACGTGCGCTCAAACCTTGTTAAGCTTGACGTTCTTCTTAATGGTGATATAGTAGATGCACTTTCATTCATCGTGCACGCTGACAAGGCTTATGGCAGAGCACGAAAGATTGCCGAAAAGCTGAAGGATAACATTCCAAGACAGATGTTTGAAATTCCCATTCAGATCGCAATCGGTGGCAAGGTTATTGCCCGTGAAACAGTTAAGGCAATGCGCAAGGACGTGCTTGCCAAGTGCTACGGTGGTGACATTACACGTAAAAAGAAGCTTCTTGAAAAACAGAAGGAAGGCAAAAAGAGAATGCGCTCATTCGGTACGGTTGAAGTACCTCAGGAGGCATTCATGGCAATACTCAAGCTTGACGAGGATTGATAAAATGACAAGCAAAAGCAGTTTTTGTGACGTTTATTACAACAAAGAGCAAAACACTTTTTGTTACAGAAGTAAAGATATGGTTTATGAGGAGCGCTTTGAAAAAGGCGCTCTTGTGCCCTGTGGTTGGAATGCGGCAGGATATCCCCTTGACGTGCTCACAAGCTTTCCATCAAGGCTTGACACAAGGCGCTATGCAGAGCCATTTGCATTCAACCTTGAAATTGACGGTCAGAGCGTAAGCTATGACCTTGATTTTGTTTCGTTTGAAAAGGAAGAAGCAGAAGGCAAAATTCTTTGCAGACTTACGCTTAAAAGTAATATTAAGCCCCTTGAAATCACCGTATGCACACTCCTTGACGGCACACAGATGCTCAGCCGTTGGCTTGAGCTGAAAAGCCTTTCCGACAAGCCTATGTGCATCAGCAGACTTGACCTTATCAGCGGTGGATTTGAGGATATGGACACAGACCACCTGAAGGGAACAAGCGACAAGGCAAAGCTTTATTCCATCGGTTATTTTGATGATGACTCATGGGGTCGCGAGGGTCAGTTCCGTTGGAATGATTTACAGACAGAAGCAACTGCCATTGACGGCAGATTCGCACGTGACAGATTCCGTCACCCATTGATTTTCCTTAAGAATAACGTTATGGGTCACATATGGTTCTGTCAGTTAGCATATAGCGGTGGCTACCGATTTACTATTGATTATAACGCAAAGCCTTATAAGGATGAATCCTACCTTTCATTTAAGGCAGAAATAACAGGTCATTCACCTATTCTTGTATTAAAGCCCTTTGAGGAATTTGCAACTCCCGAGGTACATATTGGTATGGTGCACGGCGACCTTGACTGTGCAATAAACGAAATGCACGCCCACACAAGGGAAAGCGTACTGAACAACGAATTTGCAGACCCCACCCCTGCCCTTGTTGGTTGTGGTATGGGTGCAGAGCACAATATGGACATTAAAGGCAGCAAGTCATTTATAGACCAATTTGCCGAAATGGGCGGAGAGGTATTTATTGTAGATGCAGGCTGGGTATGTCCGCCCCACAAGGAAACAAGCTGGGGTGATTACAACGGACTTAACACTCCCGACAAGGAGCGTTACCCAAACGGCATTGATGAGATACGCGACTACGCCCACGAAAAAGGTCTTAAATTCGGCTTGTGGATGGATATTGAGAACTTAGGAAGACTTTGTCCCTTGTTCAATGAAAAGCCTGATTTCAGGTCAGACAACGTTTTCGGTACAAAGAACCCCCGACTTATTGATATGTCTGTCCCCGAGGTCAACGAATGGGCAGAAAACGAGCTTGCAAGGGTTATAGAGGAATATAAAATAGAGCTTCTGCGAGTTGACTACAACGTTGACTACACAGAATATTTCAGCATGCGCGACACAGGCTGTGGCATAAAGGAGTGTGTCACCTTAAGGCACAACAAGGCGGTTTACGATATGTACAGCCGTCTTAAAGAAAGATTCCCCCACGTTATATTTGAAAACTGCGCAGGTGGCGGAGGCAGAACAGACCTCGGTATGATGAAAAGCTTTAACCACACATGGGTTTCGGATAATCAGAAAATGCCCTACTCTGTTGCTATAACCAATGGTATGACAATGGCATTGCCTCCCGAAAGAGTTGACAGACTTTTTGCAGGTATGGGTTGCCACACAATCGGCTCATTCAAGGCTCATTTAAGAAATACTATGCTTGGTCACGTCTCCCTTAACGTCATTTCACCCGAGGGTGCAAGAGTTAATGATGAGGCTATGAAATTCATTAAGCATAGCACAGATATTTACAAGAATTTTATCAGACCATTCTTAAGTGAATCTGTAATTTATCACCACACACCTGAGCTTTATGACGAGGACGTGTGTGTGCTTGAAATCGGTACACCTGATAAATCAAGGGGTGCTATGACAGTATTTACTATGTGTAATACAAACGAACAAAACATTGTTGTTAAGCCTAAAGGATTTGACCGAAGCAAGAATTATAGCGTTACACTCGATAATGATAATTGTACATTTACTGTGTCGGGCTAGGAATTAAGTAAAGGCATTGAGGTTTATTTAGGCTCGGCTATGGAGTCGGAATTGATTTTGTACGAAGAGGTATAATGGCAAAGTGCAATCGGAAATGGCAAATTTTGGGCACTGCGTGCAGGTATTTATAAACGAGGATAATATAATGAAGAATCAATTCAACACTAAATATTTTCTAGCAGCAAAAGATGGGTACTATATGGAAGTCCTTGTTAGTTTAGCTTTTGAATTCTGCATATTTGGGGCTTACTTTCTCTTGATACATTTAGGACTTGTACCCGACGTAGCACCCGAAGATGCCTTAAAAGCAAAAATGCTGTTCTATGTACCATTGATTATATTCTATGCTATTGAGATACCTTTTGAATATCTGACGGTTATTAAACTTATAATTGATACAAGGACTAAAAATACTATAACCGAAACAGTTTATGTAAAAAACCATAAACACGAGTTTTCAATTACAGGCAGGAACTTTACAAGCAGAATCGGAAATTTCTTCCCGAAAGATATGGGTGTTGGAAAATTTAAACTGTTTTTCAACAGCGAAGATGGCACAACGTTTTACGTGAGAACAATTATGTCACACAAAAAAAGTTGCATTTTTGACGATTGGAGTGAAAACGGCAAAAGTCAAACCCCTTTACGAATAACTTATTTGAGGCATAGCAAAGTTTTAGTCTGTGTGGAACCTGTGAAACAATACGACTACGACAAAAAGACAGTTTTGAAAATCCTTAACCTAAATAACAGTATATAAAAAAGGTTGCAGATGATGATTCTGCAACCTTTTTTTATTAGCTTTATCTCTTTTCTATCCAACCAAAGGCAAACACTTAGTGGAACTACCCACCACCAAAAGCGGAGCTTTTGGTCATGGCCCTCTTGTGGTACCCAAAGAAATCATCGCGCTGTTCGCTTGCTTGATTTCTTTGACCACTACGCCAACTCACACTCCCTGCATCGCCCACAGGGCGCGGTCGTGTTCCTTGCCCCCTTGGGATAGGGAGGTAAGGCTTCGCATAACTACAAATTTTTACAGCATTATAATTCGCGCTTGCGCCCTTTAATTCTGCATTTTGCATTCTGCATTTTGCATTTCCGCGTATCTTACAGTTTCCATAGCGTCCTTGGCGTATTTGTCGGCACCGATGGAGTCGGCATATTCCTGTGTAAGGACTGCGCCACCAACAACCACCTTGCACCACGGTGCTTTCACACGAAGCTGCTTGATGGTTTCCTCCATAGCGGGGACTGTTGTTGTCATAAGTGCGCTTAAGCCTACCAAGGGAGCCTTAAGCTCGCAAACCTTTTCAACAACCGCCTCGGGTGAAACATCCTTACCCAAATCGTGGACATCAAAGCCGTAATTTTCAAGAAGTAATTTAACGATATTTTTGCCGATATCGTGAATATCCCCCTTAACCGTTGCTATAACAAAGCTGCATTTATCTGCAGGCTTGTTTGTGCCAACGGCTTTTTTAATGCACTCAAAGGAGCTTTTTGCAGCCTCAGCACTCATAAGAAGCTGAGGAAGATATACTGTTTTATTTTCAAAACCTATACCCACCTCATCAAGTGCGGGAATTATCTCATTACGGACGATATCAAGAGGCTCACGGCTTTGTAACAGTTCATCTGTCAATACTGCCGCCTGCTCCTTAAGCCCCTTTATAACGGCTCTCTTGAGCCCTGTTGCAGATTCCTCCTTTGGAGCAAGTGTCACAGCCTGTGCGGTTGTAACCGTCTGCGGAAGTGTTTCGGTAAATGAAACGTATTCTGCACAGTTATCATCAAGACCATTCAACGCGCAATAGGCATAATAGGACTTGAGCATTTCGTCAGAATAAGGGTTCATAATTGCCCCTGAAAGGCCCTGCCACAAAGCAAGAGTGAAGAAATTACTGTTGATAATTTCACGGTTGGGAAGCCCAAAGGAAACGTTTGAAACACCAAGTGAGGTATGGCAGCCCAATTCATTTTTAATAATGCTAACCGCCTTAAGGGTTTCCCTACCTGCATTTTTATCTGCACTTATGGTGAGTGCAAGCGGATCAAAGATAATATCCTTTTTACTGATGCCGTATTCATTGGCTGTATCAAGGATTTTCCTTGCAATAGCTACCCTGCCCTCGGCTGTTTCGGGGATTCCGTTTTCATCAAGGGTAAGCGCAACCACAAGGCCACCGTACTTTTTAGCAAGGGGGAAAACCGCCCTCATTGACTCCTCTTTACCATTGACAGAGTTAAGCATCGCCTTGCCGTTATATCGGCGAAGAGCCTTTTCCATTGCAAGGGGATCAGAGGTATCTATCTGCAAGGGAAGGTCCGTAACCGCCTGCAGCTCACAAACCGCGGTGGTGAGCATTGCGATTTCATCAATTTCAGGCAGACCTACGTTTACGTCAAGAATATGCACGCCCTTTTCCTGCTGTGCAATACCCTCTTTTAAAATATAATCAATATCATTATTTTTGAGTGCTTCCTTAAACTTCTTTTTGCCTGTGGGATTGATTCGTTCACCAATTAAAACCGGCTTATCACAGAAGCAAACACTATGTGAGTATGAGGAAACACAGGTGATGTTTTTATCTGTTATGGGTTGAACGGCCATGCCGTCAACCTTGTTTTTTACCGCCTTTATATAGTCGGGAGTTGTACCGCAACAGCCACCTACTGCCCTTACGCCCTTAAGCACAAGGCTATATACCTCCTCGGAAAACTCCTCGGGTAAAACGTCAAACACAGTTTTGCCGTCAACCACCTTGGGTAGTCCTGCATTAGGCTTGAGCATTACGGGTGTTGATGAAAGCTGAAGGTAGCTTTCAACAATAGGTGCAAGTGCCTTGGGACCTAAAGAACAGTTCACACCAATAGCATCTGCGCCCATACCCTCAAGAAGGGCTACCATTGCGGCAGGGTCGGCACCTGTCATAAGCTTACCGTCCTCACCGTAGGCATTTGACACAAACACAGGTAAATCAGAATTTTCCTTAACAGCAAGGAGTGCCGCCTTTGTTTCAAGGCTATCATTCATTGTTTCAATGAAGAAAAGCTCCGCACCGTATTTAACGCCAAGCCTTACGCTTTCGGCAAATATGCTGACAGCATCCTCAAAATCAAGGTCACCGTAGGGCTTTAGCATTTTACCCGTGGGACCAATATCAAAGCCTATCCACTTAGGCTGTGTGCCTGTGCTCTTTTCACGAGCCGCTTTAAGATTATTCATTGCAGCGGCAACAATTTCCTCAAGCTCCGCTTTGCTGAACTTAAGGATATTTGCGCCAAAGGTGTTGGCATTTACCACGTTACTGCCTGCATCATAATATGCCTTGTGAAGCTCAATTATCTCGTCAGGGTGGGTAACGTTCCATCTTTCGGGAAGCTCGCCTGATTTAAGTCCCTTTGCCTGAAGAATGGTGCCTGTGCCACCGTCAAGAATTATTAAATTATCCTTTATGTATTCACGAAGATTCATTTTAATCACCCAAGAATATCGGAAATATTTGATTGGATTTTTGCTGCAATATCAGGCTTGTTCATTGAATAAACGTGCACGTTTGTAATGCCGTTTGCAAACAAATCAATTATCTGGTCGGTAGCATAAGCAATACCTGCCTGCTTCATTGCCTCGGGCGAATAGCCGAATTTATCCACAAGGCTTTTGAAGCGTTGCGGCATAAACGAGCCTGAAAGCTTCATTGCGCGTTCAACCTGATTCGCATTTGTAATGGGCATAATACCCGGTATAACAGGCACAGTGATGCCTGCCTCACGAATTTTGTAAAGGAAATTATAGAGCAGATTGTTATCAAAAAACATCTGTGTTGTAAGGAACGAGCAGCCTGCATCCACCTTTTCCTTAAGGTATTTTATATCCTCATTCTGATTATTGCTTTCGGGATGAATTTCAGGATAGCATGCACCACCGATACAGAAATCCGCTCCGCTGTCCTTTATGTCGTGGATAAGGTCAACAGCGTGGCGGTATGCCCACTTGCTGCGGTCACCATTTTCAAGCTCGGGTGTAAGGTCACCTCTGAGGGCAAGCACATTCTGAATGCCCGCCTTTTTCATTGCTTCAATTCTCTCAGCAACAGTTTCCCTTGTGGAGGATACACATGTAAGGTGCGCAACCATTGGCACGTTGTACTGCTCCTTGATGTGTTTTGCAATATCAAGCGTGTATTGACTTGTGCCACCGCCTGCGCCATAGGTAACGCTCATAAAGGACGGATTAAGCCTTGCAATTTCCTCAGTTGCAGTTTTAACACTGTTAAAGCCTGTATCTGTCTTTGGTGGAAAAACCTCAAAGCTTAAGGACAATTTGCCATTATTTAGAATATCGGTCAGCTTCATAAAAGCACCCTCTTTTAATTGAATTAGTTTTCTTCCGCTATAGCCTCAATATATGATTTAAGGACGTCTGTGCCCTCACCCTTTTCAGATGAGAAGGGTACGATAACAAGGTCCTCGCCAAACTCGGCAAGCTCGGCTTTAAGTCCCTCAACGCGCTCCTTATACTGTGTTTTATTAAGCTTATCGATCTTGGTTGCGGCAACAATAAATGGAAGACCTGCTTCCTTTAAGAAGCGCATCATAATATAGTCATCCTCAGAGGGCTTGTGGCGCATATCAACAAGCTGAACAACAAGCTTTATGTTACGCGGTGACTGGAAGTAGCCCTCCATCATTTCAGCCCAACGACGCTTTTCGCCCTTGGCAACCTTGGCATAGCCGTAGCCGGGAAGGTCAACAATGCGGATGTTTTCAACCTTAAAGAAGTTGATTGTAATTGTTTTGCCCGGCATTGATGAAACACGTGCAAGGTTTTTTCGATTAAAAATGCGGTTAAGCATTGATGATTTACCAACGTTTGAACGGCCTGCAAAAACGATTTCAGGCATATCAGATGGCGGTATCTGCTTTAAAGTACCAAAAGCGGCCTCAAACTCAACTTTATTATAATTCATATTATACCTCGTGACAATAAACACCGTTTGTACCCTTATGGGTATCGGTTGTGCTCATTGATTTACTTTTACGCTCTGTGCTTTTCTTGCCCTGTGTTCCCTTAACAGGCTCAAGCGCAACGCTGAGAACCTCATCAAGTGTAGAAACAGGAATAAACTCAATTGACTTTTTTATGCTTTCGTTAACCTTATCAAGGTCTGCGCGATTTTCCTCAGGGATAAGGACTGTTTTCATACCATTCTTAAACGCTGCAGTTGATTTCTCGCGAAGACCGCCAATGGGTAAAACCCTGCCCCTTAAGGTGATTTCACCTGTCATTGCAACTGTTTTAACAACTGCTCTGCCTGTAAGCGCTGAGCAAAGGGCAGTTGTCATTGTAACACCTGCTGAAGGACCATCCTTGGGAACGGCACCCTCGGGAACGTGAATGTGAATATCCTTATTCTTATAGAAATCGGGATCAATTGAAAGCTCCTCTGCCCTGCTGCGGATATACGTAAGAGCCGCCCTTGCAGACTCCTTCATAACGTCACCCAATGAGCCTGTAAGCTCAAGCTTGCCTGTACCTTCAAGAACGGCAACCTCAATCTGCATCATTTCGCCACCCACTGAGGTCCATGCAAGACCATTTGCAGCTCCAACCATATCATCAAAATCAAGCTTTGATGCTTTATACTTGGGAGCGCCAAGATATTCCTCAAGTGATGCGGGGTCAACGGTAACCTTACCCTCAAATCCGTCGGCAAATTTAACTGCTACCTTGCGGATAATCTTACAGATAACGCGGTCAAGTGTACGAACACCTGCCTCCTTAGTGTAGCTGCTTATAATCTCGCGGAGCGCACCATCTGTAAAGCGAATCATTTTGGTGTTCATACCATAATTCTTCACCTGACGGGGAACAAGGTGCTTTTTGGCAATGCTGAACTTATCCTCTGCTGTGTAGCTGTAAAGCTCAATTATCTCCATACGGTCAAAAAGCGGACCGGGAATACGGGAGGCATCGTTAGCGGTTGTAATAAAGAGTGCCTTGCTCAAATCAAAGGGCACGTCTATGTAGTGGTCGGTAAAGGTGCTGTTCTGCTCACCGTCAAGCACCTCAAGGAGTGCAGATGATGGATCACCCTTATAGTCGCTGCCAAGCTTATCAATTTCATCAAGAAGGATAAGCGGGTTCTGTGTTTCAGCCTGTTCAATAGCAGCAATGATTCTACCGGGCATTGAACCGATATATGTTTTGCGGTGACCGCGAATTTCAGCCTCATCGTGAACACCACCAAGTGAAATGCGGACGTACTTTCTGCCCATTGCCTTTGCAAGTGACCTTGCAACAGAGGTTTTACCCACACCGGGTGGGCCAACAAGGCACAAAATCTGCGCATTCACATCGGGTGCAAGGCGCTTAACTGCAATAAGCTCAAGGATTCGCTCCTTAACGTCCTCAAGGCCGTAATGCTCCTTATCAAGGATTTTACGCGCTGCTGCAACGTCCAAGGAATCCTCTGTGAAAACGCCCCAAGGAAGGCTTGTAACACGCTCAAGATATGTACGTGATACGTTTGCCTCAGGTGAGCCGGGAGTGGTTTTAACAAGCCTGTCGCACTCTTCAAAAAGTCTTTTCTTTGACTTTTCTTCAATAGGAAGTGCAGAAACTCTATCCTTGTACTTCTGTGCCTCGGCAACAGGAGAATCATCCTCACCAAGCTCGGTTGAAGCAACCTTTATCTGCTCACGGAGATAGTATTCGCGCTGATTTTTGTCCATTCGCTCCTGAACCTTGTCCTGAATTTCAAGCTCAATGCCAAGAATTTCTGTTTCGCGGACAAGAATTTTGCAAAGCATTTCTGCACGCGTAAGAACGTCAAGCTCCTCAAGCATTGCCTGCTTATCTGCAATTGGAAAATGGAAGTGGCCTGCTATATTGTCAGTTGCGGTGCGAAGGCTTTTCTCCTCAAGTATTGCAAGAAAAATTTCAGGTGCAATACGAGGATTGACCGCAAGATAATTATCAAAATTAGTTTTAAGGGCACGGAGTGTAGCCTCTGCAAATGGGTTATCCTGCTCGGGATGGATTTCAGGAACACGCTGAACAACCGCTCTCAACGAGATTTTTTCACGGCTGACCTCGGCAACACAAGCCCTGTAAAGACCCTCAACAACAATTTCAAAATTATTGCTGTCAGAGGAGCCTGAAAGCTGCTTTATTTCTGCGACAACACCAATATCGCCCAAGTCGGAAAACTTGGGATCCTCAATAAGAGCATCCCTTTGCGAAACAAGAAAAATCTTTCTGCTTTCGCTATCAACTGCAGATCGGATTGCTCTTATAGACTTGATTCTGCCAACCTCAAAGCTTATTGTCTGTCCGGGGAAAATAACAAGATTGCGAAGCGCAAGGACAGGTAAAGCTTCGGGCTTATAGATGTTTTCTGTCATAAACTTCTCCTATTTTTGACCTAAAATAATAAGGTATATATAGACTTAACGGGGAGCCGTATTTTTCGGCTCCCCAATCTTTTAGTAATTAAACCGCTTTATTATCGGTTTTTGCTTTTTTGACAAAAACGGGCTCACCCTTGCCCTCAACAACGTCTGCATTGATTTTAACTACCTCAATGCTGTCATCTGAGGGAACCTCATACATAATGGGGTTAAGCACACTTTCCATAATGGAACGAAGACCACGTGCGCCTGTTTCGCGCTCAATGGTAAGCTCGGCAACCTTTCTGACTGCCTCATCGGTAAACTCAAGGTCAACCTTATCCATTTTAAGAAGGCTCTTGTACTGCTTGAGAAGAGCATTCTTAGGCTGAGTGATAATATTAACAAGTCCGTTAACGTCAAGATTTTCAAGTGACGTGATAACAGGAATACGACCAACAAGCTCGGGAATAAGACCGAATTTAACAAGATCCTGAGGGATAACCTGTGAGTACATATCCATTGCCTTAAGCTCTGACTTGGAGTGAAGTTCACCGCCGAAGCCAACAACAGATTTACCCATTCTGTCCTCAACAAGCTTTTCAATGCCTGCAAAGGCACCGCCGCAAATGAAGAGGATTTTTGACGTATCAATCTGAATGAACTCCTGCTGAGGATGCTTTCTGCCACCCTGAGGAGGAACGTTAGCAACTGTGCCCTCAATAATCTTGAGAAGTGCCTGTTGAACACCCTCACCGCTAACGTCACGTGTGATTGAGGTGTTCTCGGACTTTCTGCCGATTTTGTCAATTTCGTCGATGTAGATGATGCCGCGTTCTGCACGCTCCATATCGTAATCTGCCGCCTGAATGAGTCTGAGAAGAATATTCTCAACGTCCTCACCAACGTAGCCCGCCTCCGTAAGGGTTGTGGCATCGGCAATAGCGAAGGGAACCTCAAGAATCTTGGCAAGAGTAGATGCAAGTAAGGTTTTACCTACACCGGTGGGACCAAGCATAAGAACGTTGCTCTTATTGATTTCCACATCGTCGGGGGATTTCATATATATTCTTTTGTAATGATTGTAAACCGCAACACTAAGAACCTGCTTTGCCTTTTCCTGACCGATAACGTACTCGTCAAGGGCAGCCTTGATTTCCATAGGCTTGGGAAGCTTTTTAACAGGCTTGGGTGTGATTACCTTTTGCTTTGTGGGGATACCCTCAACGATATCCATACACAGCTCAACACAAGCGTCACAAATGTAAACGCCGGGACCTGAAATTAACCTTTCAACCTGATCCTGTGTTTTGCCGCAAAAGGAACAACGGACTTTCTTTTCATCATCTCGTGCCAAAAGTAGCACCTCCGAAAATTAAGAATTATCTTTTTTCAATGATTTTGTCAGCAAGACCATATTCAACAGCCTGCTCTGCTGTAAGCCAGTTATCGCGCTCTGTATCAACAAAGATTTCCTCAACTGTCTTGCCTGTGTTTTCAGCAAGAATTTTGTTAAGACGATCCTTTGTGCGCTTAATGTGGTCTGCAGCAATGAGGATTTCAGTTGCCTGACCCTGTGCACCGCCTAAGGGCTGATGAATCATAACCTCTGCATTGGGAAGAATATAACGCTTACCCTTTGTGCCTGCTGAGAAAAGGAATGCACCCATTGATGCTGCCATACCCATACAAATTGTAGAAACATCGCACTTGATGTACTGCATTGTATCGTAAATAGCAAGGCCTGCGGTTACGCTACCGCCGGGGCTATTGATGTAAAAGCTGATGTCCTTTTCAGGATCCTGACCCTCAAGGTAAAGAAGCTGCGCAACAACAAGGCTTGCGGTTGCATCGTTAACCTCGTCAGAAAGAACGATAATTCTGTCATTAAGAAGACGTGAAAAGATATCGTATTGACGCTCTCCACGGCTTGTTTGCTCAACAACGTAAGGTACAAGTGCCATAAAAACGACCTCCTGAAACTAAAATATAAGTTGATTATTGACCGAACGGTCAGATTTTAATCATCACTAAAAATCACATATACCGCCCCAGGATAAAACTGTGGCGGCATAGCTTGTTTTGAATTATTCAGCTGACTCTTCTGCCTTCTTCTTAGCAGGAGCTTTCTTTGCTGCAGGCTTCTTTGCGGGCTTTTCAGCATCGTCAGCAGCTGCCTTTTTCTTTGCAGGAGCTTTCTTTGCGGGAGCCTTCTTTTCAGCGGGTGCTTCTGCATCCTCTGCTTCAGCCTTTTTCTTTGCAGGAGCCTTCTTTGCGCCTGCTACTGCAGTTTCCTTAACAAGATCCATTGCTTTTCTGCAAGCAAGGTCTGCCTTAACGTCCTCCGCAGAAACGAGAGACTTAATCTTCTCAATAGGCATATTGTATGCATCTGCATATGTCTTAAGCTCTGTTTCGATATCCTCATCGCTGATGTCAATCTTTTCAAGCTCAACAATCTTTTCAAGTGCAAGACGAAGCTTAACCTGTTTCTCGGCGCCGTCCTTGTAACTGTCGCGGAGTGCGGCAATATCCATACCGAGGTACTGAAGGTACATTTCCATCTGCATGCCCTGTGAACGGAGTCTGTAATCAAATTCGTTGATCTGATTATCAATTTCCTTTTCAATCATAACTGCGGGGATTTCTGCAACAACGTTATCAACAAGAGTGTCCATAACCTTGTTTTCAAAGTCGCGGTCAGCAGCAGCTTCTTTTCTTGCTTTGATTTCTTCCTCAAGGCTCTTTTCGTAGTCAGCGATTGTATCAAACTCGCTAACGTCCTTAACGAACTCGTCGTCGTACTTGGGAAGCTCTTTCTTCATAATCTTGTGAAGCTTGATTTTGAAAACAACAGCCTTGCCTGCAAGCTCTTCTGCGCCGTAATCCTCGGGGAAGGTTACGTCAATATCAAACTCCTCGTCAGCCTTGTGGCCAATAACCTGATCCTCAAAGCCGGGAATGAAGTTACCTGAGCCAAGCTCAAGGTCATAGCCCTCGCCCTTGCCGCCTTCAAATGCTACACCATCAAGGAAGCCTTCAAAGTCAATAGTTGCGATGTCGCCCTTCTTTGCAGCCTTGCCTTCAACAGCAACAAGCTTTGCATCCTTTTCAAGAGCCTTGTCAACCTCCGCCTTGATTTCAGCCTTCTTAACTGTAACCTTTTCCTTTTCAGCCTTGATGCCCTTATAAGCCTTAAGCTCAACCTCGGGCTTAACTGTTACCTTAAACTTGATTGTGAAGCCGTTTTCGCTCATATCAACGATTTCATCGTCGTGGGGAGCAGCAACAGGATTGATGCCTGCTTCCTTAACAGCCTCTTCGTAAAGTGCGGGATACTCTGCATCAATTGCATCATACCAGAAAGCTTCCTTGCCATAGTATGTTTCAATGATGTGCTTGGGTGCCTTACCCTTACGGAAGCCGGGAACGTTGTATTTACCCTTTGTTTTGGTATAAGCCTTTGTAACCGCAGCTTTGAAAGCGTCGCCCTCAAGTGCAACTTCAACCGCATATACGTTAGTTTCGATTTTTTCGCAAGACTTTAACATTTGAATTACATCCTTTCATTTTGCGAACATAATTTTTACCGAGATATTATATCACAACAATATTTGATTTTCCACCATATTTTTAAAAAAATTACATATTTTAGTAAAATATATGGAAATTCATAGCAAAACAAGCAATTTTTATAAAAATCACTCAACAACAGGCGGTATAAGCTTGGGCACAAACTGCAAAAAGTCTGCAGAAATGAGCCTGAACTCAACGCCGTTATCATCAATGCGTGAGCAGCCCGGTGCCACAAAGCCGTGAAGATGACCGAAAAAGCAACGCTTCACAGGAAACTCTGCAAGCACGTCAAGAAGCTCGTCGCAACGCTGAACCTCATTGATGGGCGGATAATGGAGAAAGGCAAGAACCTCTCCCCCAAGCTCTGACGCTGCCTTAAGTGATGCGCGGAGCCTGCCTGCCTCGCGAAGAATGACCTTGTGCACGTCGCCCTCGGAATCGTCATAGAACCAACCACGGGTGCCTGCAATGGCAAAGCCCTCAACCTTATAGGCATTATTGTGAATAATTTTTATTGTGTCAAAATGATTCTCCTCAAGAAACTTGTTCATTTTTGACATTGTATTCCACCAATAGTCGTGGTTGCCCTTGACGATATATTTGGTGCCGTTGAGCTCATTGAGAAAGGCAAAATCCTTTTTTGCCTCCTCAAAGTTCATTGCCCAGGAAATATCGCCTGCAATCACAACGCTGTCGTCCGCACCCACAACCCTGTTCCAGTTGTCACGGAGGCGGTCAACGTAATCTGTCCATCCCCTGAAAACATCCATTGGCTTGTTGACGGAGAAAGACAGATGTGGGTCACCGATAACAAATAATGACATCAGTAAATCACCTTAAATACCGAGCATTTCAAAGACAACGTCAGCCATATTCTCCTTGGACGTTACCTTTGTAAATCTTACTTCCTTGCCCTTAAGCGCAGAAAGCTGTGCAGGAGCCTTAAGAGAAGAAACGTCCTCAAGTGCACTTACTGTGCTGAACTCATCTGCATAGTCCTTTTCACCCTCAACTGCAGAAAGAACTGCCTTTGAGAACTTGAAGGGTGATGCTGTTGAAGCAACAACAACAGGAGTGTTGTCGCCTGTTGACTCAATGTAGGAATCGCAAACGTCAAGAGCAACCGCAGTATGTGTATCTGCAAGGTAGCCGTAGTCATTATATACTCTGTTGATTGTCTCCTTTGTTTTAACGTCATCGCAGCAGCCTGCAACGAAAAGTGACTGAATCTGTGCCTTAACCTCGTCGCTTACCTCGTACTTACCATTTTCCTTGAGTTGAGTGAACCAGTCGTTGATAACTGCACTATCTCTGCCGCAAAGAATGTAAAGAAGTCTTTCAAGGTTGCTTGAAATAAGAATATCCATTGAGGGAGAAACAGTTGTGTAGAAATCACGATTTCTATCATAAACGCCTGTTTCAATGAAGTCTGTAAGAACCTTGTTTGCATTTGATGCGCAGATAAGCTTGTTTACAGGAAGACCCATTTCCTTTGCAAAATATGCAGCAAGAATATTGCCGAAGTTACCTGTGGGAACAACGATATTGATTTTGTCGCCATATTTGATTGAGCCGTTGTTAATCATATCGCAATATGCTGATACGTAGTAAACAATCTGCGGTGCAAGCCTGCCCCAGTTAATTGAGTTTGCAGATGAGAAAACAAGGTTATTCTGCTCAAATCTGTCAAGAATTTCTTTGTTAGTGAAGATGTTTTTAACACCTGTCTGACAGTCGTCAAAGTTGCCGTAGATTGCGCAAACGCCAACGTTGCCACCCTCCTGAGTGGTCATCTGAAGCTTCTGCATGGGGCTTACGCCGTCATTGGGATAGAACACGAGAATGCGTGTGCCGGGAACATCCTTGAAGCCCTCAAGCGCAGCCTTACCTGTATCGCCTGACGTTGCAACGAGGATAACAATTTCCTTATCCTTAAGGTTCTTTTTAGCGGAAACTGTAAGGAGATAAGGCAATATCTGGAGTGCCATATCCTTGAATGCACAAGTAGGTCCACGGAAAAGCTCAAGGATATTAACGTTGTCGTGAACGTTCACAACAGGAGCAACAAATTCTGAATCAAACTTGCCATCCTTATATGCGCCCTCTACGCAATAATCAAGCTCTTCCTTTGTGAAATCTGTAAGGTAAAGACCAAGCACCTTTTTGGCACGCTCTTTATAATTCACACCACAGAGAGCCTTGATTTCATCAGCGCTGAGCTGAGGAATGCTCTCAGGGATATAAAGACCGCCGTCGGGTGAAATACCGTCTGCAATTGCCTTAGATGCTGTAACCTTTACATTATTATCTCTTGTTGAAGTAAAAAACATAAAAAGTCACTTCCCCTTTGAAAAAAGTCGCATTACTGCATTATCGTCTTATTTTATCAAAGGGTTAAATAATTGTCAAGGTAAAAAGGGATATTCTGTGCCCCCTGTTGAAAGGAAGTTGGCTATTTTCAGCAATGCGCCAAAAAGGTTAAGCTCCCCTACCTCATCTGAAGCGGTTATTTTATATTCATTATGCGATTTACCGTCAACCAGGACAGAAACCGTGCCAAGGGTCTGACCCTTGATTACAGGCGCCTGCACGTCAGCGCAAAGCTGTGTTTTTACTTCCACGCTTTCCTCCTGTCCCTTTTTAACGAGCACAGGTGAAAGCTGAGGAATTTCGGGTGTAACCATATCCGTTTTACCCTTTATAACCTTAACAGGATTGAGTGCAGAGTTATCAACCCTTGGAGTAAACAACGTGTAATTACTAAAGCCCCAGCTAAGCATAGCCTTGGCTGTATTAAAGCGATCATTGCTATTAGCGCTGCCCATTACTACAGCCACAAGGTGAAGACCATCACGCTTGGCACTTGCAGAAACACAGCAGCCCGCCTTGGCAGTTGTACCTGTTTTAAGTCCTGTTGTGCCTTCATAAAACCTGACGAGCTTATTAGTATTCACAAGCTCAGTTTCACCGCCACGAAGAGAATCCATCCACACAGTAGTATATTTGGTGATGAAATCGTGTTTCAAAAGCTGTCTTGACATTATTGCTATATCGCGGGCAGTTGTCAGGTGCTCATCGGTTGTGTCATCAAGCCCCGTGGCATTGACAAAGCGGGTGTTTTTCATACCAATTTCCTTTGCGCGGTCATTCATAAGGCTTATAAAAGCCTCCTCGCTGCCTGCGACGTATTCACCAAGGAGTGTTGCGGCATCGTTGGCACTGCCGATTGCAGTTGCGCGGAGAAGCTCATCCACACTCATACTCTCACCCGGCTCAAGCCATATCTGCGAACCACCCTTTGACGCGGCATTTTCGGAGCAGGACACCTTATCCGTCAAGGATATTTTCTTGCTATCAACAGCCTCTGCAACAAGAAGCATGGTCATAATTTTGGTTACCGATGCAGGGAACAGCTTTACATCGGAATTATATTCCATAAGAATTTCGCCTGTAGATACCTCCATCAAGACTGCCGATTTTGCCTTGATTTCCACAGGTAGCTTTTTTAGTTCCGCATCATTACTGACAGATGCGGCAAAATCCTTCGGGAGCGATATTTCCTCCTCACCCTTTACAACGCTTACTCCTGCAGCACTTACTGTACAAAGCTGAAAAACAATACAAAATGATATCAGAAAAACAATTGGCTTTGAAACGAAAAAATTTCTCATATACCTCACCTCGGTGAAATATATGAAAATCTCAAAGAATAAAGAATAAAGAACAGAGAATAAATAATAAATTTTCACTTCATCCAGATTATCTTTAACACTAATAAAAGCTCCGCAACACATTATGTATCACGGAGCATATCTTATAATGTTCGGAAGCGGAGCTTCCCCAATAATTTTGCATTCTACATTTTGCATTTTTCATTCACATACAAGGCAAACCCAACCGTTTTCCTCTATGCGCTCTTTAACCAAAAGACCTGCATTCTGAAGCGCAAGCACAACCTCATCTGCACGGGAATCAATAATACCCGATGCAACGAATTTTGCGCACTGCTTCATAAACGCTCTTACCTGAGTGCTGAAAAGGATGATAATATCAGCAACGATGTTTGCCACAACAACGTCATATTTCTTGGTTACCTTATCTGCAAGGTCACCGCAAACAAACTGAAGCTGAGGCTCGGTAAGATTATTCATTTTGCCATTTTCAACAGCGGTTTTAACTGCAAGGGGGTCAATATCAACACCAAAGCCCTCTGTGGCACCAAGGAGCATTGAGGCAATAGCAAGAATGCCGCTGCCACAGCCGATATCAAGGACGGTGTCACCCGCCTTAATAATCTTATCAAGGGTTTCAAGGCAAAGACGTGTTGTTTCGTGAGTGCCTGTACCAAAGGCGGCACCCGGCTCAATGTTGAGCACTACTCGGTCACCGCTATCATAATCATCTATCCAGATTGGTCTTACAAACAATCTGTCACCAACAGCCGTGGGCTTGAAAAATGCCTTCCATTTATCAGCCCAATCATCCTCGCTACAGCCGTCTGTTTCGATTTCAAATGATATACCCTCGGCAGAAAGACGCTCGGAAATGAAGGAAACTGCCTCAGCAGGGTTATTGCCCTCTTCAATGTAAACGTGAATGATTGATTCTTCACGGTTTTTCTCAAGCAAATCCTCATCAATCAAGTCAATGTGTGCAATTTCCCACGCACCCTGCTCAAGGTCAGAATAGTCCTCTATATAAATACCATAAGGAACAGTCATAACCGCAATACCTGATGCACGCTCGGTATCGCTTGTGGGAACAAAAATTTTAACCTCTGTGTAATTCATAATAACCTCAATATTTGTTGTGTACGTCCTCAGCAAAGCAAAGGCAATCCTTAAGCTCAATAACCTGACCGTCATCAAGAATAGCCTTACCACTCATTCTGCCAAATACCTGATGCTGATCTGTTATGATAAACTTGATGTCAATCTTTGCAGCTCTGTCAAGAATGGGCACAAAGTCCATTTCAAATCTGCCGTCGCTTGAAGTAAAGGTCCACGGGTCTGTGTAGCCTGTTTTGGGAATATTGAAGGTAACGTCATCAAGCTTGTGAGCCTTGCCGTCGTAGAAAAGAATATTCTCACTTGCAGCGGTAGTATCACCAAAACCGTAGCCGATGTTAAAGCCAAAGGGTTTGCCGTTAACGGTCATATTGCCCGAGCCCCAATACCATGTGTTGTCATAGGTCCACACGCCACGACCCCAGTCAAGGGTACCGTAGTCAATTTCGGGATTAAGCTCGTATGATTTGCCGTCAAACTCAATAGTACCTGATGCGCGCATACAATTGATTTTTTGATTATAGTAGAACGCTGTTTTCTTTTCCTTCCAAGGAGTTGCAATAACCATTGTATCCATAGGAGGCTGAGCAAGCGTGATTGCGCACTTAAGGGGTTTTTCACCCATAAAGTTTTTATAGTCACAGTAAATTGAGCGCTTATCCTTTTCTGCAACAAACTGCATATCAAGGCGCTTATCCTTATATTTTGTTATGCCTGTTTCGCTTGTTGCAGGCAGATTGAATTTACCCATAGGGAAGAAATTGAGAATTGTTTCGGTATGCTCCCAGGGATTATCACCCAAATCAAGGAATGATGCACTCTGCAAGCCGATGTAGCCGTCGTCGGAGATAGTAAAAGCAAGTGCGATGTTGTGCTCATTTGACACTACAAGGTAGTAATCCCATTCCTTTAAGCGGAACTTGGGTGCCTTAACGTCCTTACGGTCGTATTTCTGAACAAGGCTCCTTGACCAACCGGGTTCACGAAGAGAGCCGTCCTCCTTTAAAAGTGACTGTACGTTTGTAACCTCATGGTTTCTCATAACAAATCCTCCCTTAATCCATTATATTTGCCTTGGGCTCTACTTCCACTCTACCGTGGTTGTAAAGCTTGCGGTTATCAAGCATCCAGAGTCTGCCTGTAAACTCACCGTTTTCAACGTCCTTGACTGCATCTGCCATTTCGTAAACGTTGGCATCAAGCAGGTCAAGCTGTGAAAGAATTTCTGCTTCAATAAAAGCTGGTCTTACTGCTGCACCAAACTCAAGCTTCCCGTGATGTGAAACAAGCATGTGCTGTAAGAGATACTTTGTTTCAGGTGTGATAGCTAATTCATCACATTTTCTGCCTACGTCCTCTGCACCCATAACGAGGTGGCCAAGGAGCATACCCTCAAGAGTGTGGCCGTCCACAACACCTGCGGGACTAAGGCTATATTCGCGGAGCTTTGCAATATCGTGAAGTATTGCACCTGCAAGAAGCAGCTCGCGGTCAATTGAAGGATAAATGCTGGAAACACAATCTGCAAGTCGCACAATAGAAAGTGTGTGGTAAAGCAGACCGCCTGTCATGGCGTGGTGGAGCTTTTCCGCTGCGGGGAATGTAAGAAGCTGCTCTTTATTATCGGCAAGCATTGCGAGAACAACGCTCTTGATTTCCTCGTCCTTAAAATCTGCAACCATTCTCACAATAACGTCAAGCATATCGTCACCGCCAAAATCTGCCGACTTAACGAAATCCGACATATTGATATTATCATTCACGTCTGTCGGGCGGATGCGCTGAACAATAAGCTGATCATTGCCGTTGTACTGCTGAAGGCTGCCACGGAACTTTATTACGCTGTTGACAACAGGCATAGGAGTTACGTCCTCGCGGTAATCCCACATTTTTGCATAAACGTCGCCTTCGTTGTCACCAAGGAGAATGTCAAGGTAAAACGTGCCGTTTTTGGCACTCTTTTTATCACAGCTTTTAACAAGACCGAAGCCCTCTACCATACCGGGCTTTTCACAAGGAATATATCTCATATTAAACCTCACTATCTAAAATTGTTCTGACCACGTAAGAGGTCATCAGGTACCCTGCAACAGGTGGCACAAAGGACATTGAGCCGGGCTCGGAGGTGTGCGTTTTCACGGGCTCCTCCTTGGAATATACAACTGTTAGTTTGTTTATTCCCCTGTTGCGCAATTCACGACGCATTACCCTTGCCAGGGGGCAAACGCTTGTTTTTTTGATATCGGCAATTTCAAGCAGCTCGGGATGGAGCTTGTTGCCTGTGCCCATTGATGAAATAACGGGAATATTCAGCTCGCTTGCTCGTGAAATCAGCTCAAGCTTTGCAGTTACGTTATCAATGCAATCCACAATGAAATCGTACTGTGAAAGGTCAATTTGATCTGCAGTTTCAGGGAGATAGAATAAATCATATCTATTGATTTTCACAGCGGGATTTATGCTCAGTAATCTGTCTGCAGTGGCTTGTGTTTTCGGAAGCCCTATGGTACACTCCGTTGCCATTAGCTGACGGTTAAGGTTTGTAACCTCAACAACGTCCTTGTCAACAATGCCGATTGTACCCACGCCTGCACGGACAAGGCTCTCGGCGGCGGCACCGCCTACACCCCCAAGTCCGAAAACAATAACAGAGCAATTATTCAGTTTTTGCAGACTGTCCTCCCCGATCACGCGGGCAGAACGAGAAAAACGCTCATCCATTAAATCACCTGAAAAACATCTTATAAAATAATTATAATATTCTTACCGTGAATGTCAAATAATAAATATAAAAAATACTGATTAAATTTCAAAAAGGTCATAATTTTATGAAAAAACGGATAATATCCTTTCTGCTGTGTACAAATCTGCTTGTGCTGTCCCTGTGCGGCAGATTATTCAACCTGACGACAGAGCCACAGCTTGCATCCACCCAAAGCAGCACAAGAGTAAAAAGAATAGACACAAAGAGGGGTATGATATATGACAGAAGCCTTGTCCCCCTTGTAAACACCGCTGACACTACTATGCTGATAATATCACCCACAAGCAAGGCTCTTGCCTTCCTCAAGGCAAACGGCTACAGCAACGACGTTATTAAAAACGTCGTTGACGGATACCTCACTATTACCGAAAGCAAGACTTCAGTGCCTCATTCCGGTGGTAATGACATCAGGGAAATAAAAGCCACCGAAAGATACTGTGACGCTACCCTGCTGCACGTTATCGGCTACCTTGATAAAAGCGGTGATGGAGTGTGCGGTATTGAAAAGCACTTCAACCAATACCTTAAGGATGCCTCGGGTACAATATCGGTTGTTTACAATACAGATGCAACAGGAAGAATGCTGCTAAACGAGGGCATTGAAATCCGCAACGAGGAATATTACAGCAGGTCGGGCATTGTGCTGACGATTGACAAGGATATTCAAGAAATAACAGAGAAAGCCTTAAAGAATAACGGCATAAAAACAGGTGCCGCAATAGTTATGGACACACGAAGCGGTGAAATATTAGCCTGCGCCTCCACCCCTGTTTATGACCGAGAAAATCTTTCCAAATATATAACGAGAACCGACTCGCCGTTTATAAACAGGGCCTTTACCGCCTACCCTCTTGGCTCAATATTCAAAATTGTCACCTCTGCCGCTGCCTTGGAAAGCGGAATTACACCACCCGATTTCATGTGCAAGGGTAGCATTGTGAAAAATGGGACCACCTTTAACTGCAGTAAGCTTGACGGACACGGACAGATTAATTTTGACACCGCAGTTGCAAAATCCTGCAATCCATACTTCATTGAATTGGGTGTAAGCACAGGTGGCGAAGCCATTATTGAAGCATCGCAAAGGCTTGGCTTCGGAAAAAGCACCGACCTTGGTAACGGAATGGCATCTGACAGCGGAATTTTACCAACCGTTGACGAGCTTAACAGTGATGCTTCCGTAGGCAACCTTTCATTTGGTCAGGGCAAATTAACTGCAACACCCCTACAGGTGGCATCACTTATGACAATAATTGCAAATGACGGATACAGTAAAGAGCCTAAGCTGATTGCAGGGTTTACAGATGATAAAGGGAATTTCACGCCAAACCTTGAAAGCCCATCACGAGAGTTTTTGAAAAAAGAAACCTGCCTTGCAATTAAATCAGCAATGACAGAAACAGTAAAAACAGGTACGGGAAAAGCCGCATTTTCTTCACTCTACACTTGTTGCACAAAGACGGCTACCGCACAAAGCGGACAATACAACGCTGATGGTACAGAGGTTATGTATTGCTGGTTTTCAGGCTTTTTTCCTGCGGAAAGCCCACGCTACGCCATTTGTATTATGAATGAAAACGGTGTATCGGGCGGTGGTGATTGCGGACCTGTATTCAAAGAAATTGCAGAAAGCATAATTGCTATTGAAAGAACAAATGTCAACAAAAACAGCACAACCGACCCCTTTTAGGGAGTGTAAATCAGGAATTTAATAGCCTTAAATCATCATATTTGGCGCATAGCTTTGTTAAAACGCGAGGGAACCCGGCAGGGTGCCCTCGCGTTCATGCCTTGCTCTGCATCCAAATCTAATTGATTTAAGGTGCAAGTCAGTTTAAATTTAAATAGTTTTCGTTCAGACGAAATGACAAACACACCGTAAGGCTTTGTGCCTTGCGATGTGTTTTCATAAAGTATTAACGGAAAATATTAAATTTAAACCTAATAAATTCCTAATTTACGCTCCC
Source organism: Clostridia bacterium (assembly GCA_017631355.1). Taxonomy (GTDB): domain Bacteria; phylum Bacillota; class Clostridia; order Oscillospirales; family Acutalibacteraceae; genus DTU089. The sequence continues at coordinate 4,367 of JAGBTL010000210.1, read as the reverse complement.
TGAGCGGTTGCGTCTTTTTGCTATTGGCGTTTAGCATTTTCTTCACAGGGCGGAATGTATAGGCGTTTATACACACGCTCCCGTTTCTGACTAAAGAAAGGATTTTTTCCTTTTCTTTAACCAAATATTACCACAAGAATGTTGTGTTCACGTTGTGAAAATGTGAACATTTTGTGAACAATTCAGCTTACAAGCTTATTAACGACTGCCTGATAATCATCTGCATCTATCTGTTCATCTCTGTTTGTATCTGCAGCACGCTCATATATATTATCCTTAAAACCGCTTTTACCTGACGATGCAAGTGCAACCGCCGATGCATCAAGAGCATCAACAACGCCATCACCATTTATATCGCCATATACAACAAGGGTATTTTCAAAAGCGTCGCTTCCGTCATATCGGAAGGCAAGTATTGAACCGGTACCATAGCACTGCACCTCACCTTGGGTGTATGATGGTGAAACATAGGCATAGGCATCGTCCACATAGGTAAATATTCCATTATAGCTATCAATATTTTTGTGGCTGTCGGTGTATATTATCTGTTCGTGATAATCTGCAAAGGTATTTTCAGTTACACCTACCGTAGCAAACAGATTTTTAGATAAACTACTTTCAATTTCAAGAACATTACCGTTTTCCGTACTTATTGCAACACAGAAGAAATAACGATACTTGTTTTCATTATAAGTATCAAAGAGTGGTTCAATCACATCAATTTCTGATGCTTTTTCACCAGAATCAACGATAAACTCTGCATCGCTTCTATCCAAATTATTACAGCCATACCACCTGTAATTCAAATTAAATCCCGCCACCTCGAAGCTTAACGGTGATCCATACCACAAAACCTCATCGGCTATATCGTTTATCACTGTATCAGTTGTGTTATAGGGTTTAAAATTCAAACCGTACAAATCAGCCTTATCTTCTACAACACTACCCTCGTATGCATATATAGTAGCCTCAGAATCCTTTACCTTGAAGTTCTTTATATCTGAGCCTATAACAGCAAATTCGCACTCCGGCAAATCATTCAGAGTTTTTATGTTTTCAAGTGCTAACGACCTGAAAGCAACACCAATGAACGCATTTTCGTAAGCTGTCTCAAGGGCGGGCATAACTACATCATCAGATGATAAATCTGAAAAATCGACACCCGCAAGGCAAGATTCATCCATACTTTTCAGGTAATCAAGCCTGATATCATCTGCATTCAGTGATGAACAACCACTAAAAGACTCTTTGCCAAGGTGTGTTATATAAGCAGGAATATAAGAACCCGTCTCAACTGTCACCACATTGTTGAGGGAAGTGCAATTTTTAAAGCACATATCAGGAATGGCAATATCACCACTAACAGTAAATTTTGTCAAAGCCGAATCGTTCTCAAAAGCACCTGCACCAATTTCAACACCTGTTGAAACAAGCGCAAATTCTTCAAGTGAGCTACACTCCGCGAAGGCGTATTTGCCAATATGTGTCAATCTATCAAACGTTAACGAAGTAATTGCAGTATTATAAAAACTGTAGTCCCCCGCACTCTCCAACAATGGCATTGTAACGGTTGATAAAGCAGTGTTTTCAAAAGCACCTTCACCAACTACTTTTGCATTATCCAGGTTGATGGTATGCAATTCAGGATTATATATAAAATAATAGTCAGGAACAGCAGCAATATCAGGGGCAGAGAAAATCATAAGATTGCTCATATCACTTACATATGACAGTCCTTCATCTGTTACAGGCAAACTATCCACACCATATAAGTGCAATTGTTTAACATTACTACAGCCTTTAAATGCATCAACCGGTACAGTTAGAGTGGCAGAATTATCTAAACACACATACTTCAACTCTGTACAATTTTCAAAAGACTTTGTACCTACACAGCTGATGCATGACAAATCGACTCTCGATAAATCTGTGCACTCTGCAAAAGCACAATCCCCTATTTTTTCCAAATAACAATAACTATTTTTTTCCAATCGTCTTGTTTTGGTACCATAAAATGCATAGTCACCAATTTCTTCCACTTTATTGAAACCAGATGTTGCATCTATGGATGTGCCATAAAAAGCATAATCCCCTACCGTTCGAGCCGAATTAAACTGCACCGAACTAAGATTAGTATAGTTTTCAAGAAAATGGTCCGGTATTTCAATCAGCGAATCTGCTCCGAACGCAAGCAAATTGTCAACACCCTCAATATACAACCTTCCGGTTTCATCCACAGGAAACTCTTCAACAGCATCAAGCTCAATACTGCGAAGCTCTGTACAACCTTTTAAAATATCAAAATCAAAATCTTTTATATAACCATTTGAAAACCTTGTCAGCTTTTTGCAGTTTTCAAAGGCTCCGTTACCGATTGCAGTAACATAATACAAGGAAATCTCTTCAAGGGAAATACAATCCTTGAATGTATTTTCACCTATAGCTTTATTGTATGTACCCAAATCAACATATTTAAGCTGTTGACAGCCCTCAAATGCGCCTGCAGGTACGCAGGGAATATTGGGCATTACAATCTCTTGCAGATCAGCAAATTCGGTGAACATAAAGGCTTCTTCATCTGTAACCGCATTTACCAACTTAAAATTAAGGTGTGTAATTGTGCTTTCGCTACCTTCAAAAGTATCGGTATTATATGTGGTAAGCTTTGGCAAATTAACCTCACCAAGGCTTTCGCATTGTGCAAAAGCACGGGCTCCTACAGATGTGACCTTAAGGCATTGGGGGTTATTTATAGCAGTACCACAGAAGCTTTCCACACCAATTTCAACAGTATTTGTAAAATCATACCATGATAAAGCCTGACACCCCTTAAAGGCATAATCAGGAACCTTTGATACACCTTTAAAATCGATATATTCAATATCAGCGAAATTCTCTGAAAAGCAGTAGTCCTCAGGAATTTCCGTGATCCCCTGAAGAACAAGCTTTGTTATATTACTGCTACCCTCAAATATTGAAAAATCAACTGAAGTTAATTTTGATAAAGAAACTGTCGTCAGCTCATCAATATATGAGAAGCATCCTTGGCCAACGCTTACAACATTCGGAACACCCGAAACTGCTGTAATGGCAGAATTTTTAAAGGCATAATCCCCCACAGATGTGATTTTTGTTAATGTGTATGTCTGCAAAGCAGTATTTTCAAAAGCACTTATGCCGATAGCAGTCACTGATGGCAAATTAACCTCTTGCAGACTAAAACAATCTCTAAAGTAATAATCAGGAACATAGCCTTTACAGTTAACAGCACTAAACGAAGTGAGTAACGGAAATGTCTGCGACAAGGCTATTTTTCCGTTTGTTAGACTTGTGACACCCGGCAGTTCAAATGAAGTGACATTGACCGAGCCTTCAAAACTATCTGCATTAAACTCCGTTAATTTTGCGAGAGAAACCTTAGTAAGAGCAGCACAATCACCAAAGCTTTTATTACCTAACGCGATAATATTGCTATGTGTAAGGTTTTCAATTCCACACCCGGCAAAAGCATAATCCCCCACAGTAGTCAGAGCTGTCAGCTTTATAGTTTTCAGTGACGAACAGCCATAGAAAGCATTGTTTTCAACAAGAATTACTTTATTTGCGTTTATTGTCCCTAACCCAACACATCCGCTGAATGTACTTTCGGGTATTGTTGTAATTGCTGAAAGGGTTACTGTCTGCAACGATGTGCAATTTTTGAATACACTATCACCCAAATCAGTAGCTTTGCTAACATTAACCGAAGAAAGGTCTTGAGAGCCTGCAAAGCACTCTGCACCTATAGTTTGGGCATTAGTGAGATACACCGTTTTAAAACCGCAATTATAAAAAGCTTTCTCACCCACACTTGTTGAATACATGGCACTGAGTGTTCCTGTGGTAGTACCTGCATTTTCAAACGCGCTGACACCCATAGTTTTCAGATTTGATAATGTAAATCCATTTAAAGATGAGCAACCATAGAACGCTCTGTCGTCCAAAATCTCAACACCCGGTGCTGTTACAGATCTCAGATTTACACACCCATTAAACGCATCTGCCCCTATTGTAATTAATTCCTGACTAAGCGTTACGCTTTCAATGGTGGTGTTATTACGAAACACACCAGCATCAACCCCTGTAACGCAAGTATTATTGTAATACAACGGAACTATAACATCAGTCTTTGAGCCTGTATATGCGGTAAGTATTCCGTTTTCTACAGTAAACTCGGATTCTTTGAGATTAGACTTGGTATACGTTGCCGTTACCGTTGCGCTATTCTTCTTTTTATTGCTGATTGCAAATGTTTTTAGCGTTGTAGTTTCAGTAATTCTGAAAGGTCCTGTATACGAAACATAAGAATCTTCCGCCATATCTGATGT
>JAGBTL010000209.1 GCA_017631355.1 Clostridia bacterium | reverse complement strand
CAAGTAATCACACGCTTGAACATTAAATTCAAATATCAACCAAATGAAAGGTGGTCCCAGCCCTCTTGTGGTACCCAAAATTGTTTGCTCGCTGTTCACTTCGCACAATTTTGACCACTACGCCAACTCACACTCCCTGTATCGCCCACAGGGCGCGGTCGTGTTCCTTGCCCCCTCAAACAGAGAGGTAGACCACACAGCAAATTTTTTGTTTTGCTTTAAATTATTCGTATACTTTTTGAACCACCATTGTTCTAACAAACTGAAGAATAACAGTAAGAAAACTACCCACCACCAAAAACTCCGTTTTTGGTCCCCCTCCCTAGGGATAGGGAGGAAAAGCTTCGCATATCTTCAGTTTAGCGATAGCTTATAATATTCGGAAGCGAAGCTTCCCCGATAATTTTGCATTCTGCATTTTGCATTTTAAAAATCCCCTCGCAGACGCGAGAGGAATTTTAAATTATTTCATCATATTGTTAAGGAACTCAACTGCTGTGCGGATATCTCTTTCGGGGTTATCGCCAACCTCACGTTCAATAGTAAGGAAGCCGTTGTAGCCGATATCCTCAAGTGCCTGAAGGTATTCCTGCCAGTTAACGCTACCCTCACCAAGGGGAACCTCAATAAAGGAATCGTCAGTAACAATAACGTCCTTCTTGATGCCGTAAACAATTTCAGGGTCACGGAAGAAAATCTGCTTGCCGTCCTTTGCGTGTGTGTGCACAATATACTTTTTAAGGTTATGTACAGCCTTTGCAGGGTCATCGCCTGTAACCATTACAAGGTTTGCAGGGTCAAGGTTTACGCCAACTCCTGTTGAGTTAAGGCTGTCAAGGAAGCCCTTAAGCACAAGGCTTGTTTCGGGACCTGTTTCAACTGCAAAGTGAGCATCAATAGAATCGGCATATTCAGCAAGCTCAAAGCAAGCCTCCTGCATAATTTTATATCTGTCGTGGTTGGGGTCGTCGGGAACAACACCGATGTGAGTTGTAACAACGTCTGTTTCAAGCTCCTTTGCAAGGTCAAGAATCTTCTTGGAAAAATCAACTCTGTCGCGATTAAGGTCCTTGTGGATAAATCCACCGCCGCCAAGGTCACCGCAAAGTGCAGAAATTACAAGGCCGTTTGATTTAACAAGGTCAAGGAATTCCTTTCTTTTGTTACCAACAAGCTCAAGGGGTGACATTTCACCGCTTGTAGCATACACCTGAATACCCTGTGCACCAACTGCTGCAGCCTTTTTAACTGCTGTGGGAATGTCTGTTCTGAAGCTGTTGATAATTACACCTACGGGAAACTTTTTCATAATAAACACCTCTGGGAAATTATATTCACTCTTAAACAAGAGCTAAATTACATCTGATCCTGATTTTCACCGTTCAGAACGATTACGTCGTTTGTCTGGGGAGCGGGCTGCTCAAAGCTCTGCTGTGGTACAGGCTGCTGAGCTACGGGCTGATAATACATAGGCTGTGCCTGAGGATATGTGCCGTAGGGTGCTGCCTGCTGAGGATATGCAGTATAATCGTTGTTATAATACATTCTTTGTGCATTTACAGCACTTCTTGCCTGCTCAATTGAACCGAAGTAGCTTTCATATTCCTTGGAGAGCCTTACACTCTTTCTCCATTTAAGGATTATAACAATAAGGGCAATAATAACAGCAGGGAAAAGGAGCATTACTAAACCAAATACACCGAAAACTGCCCACATTACCTCGTCAAAGGTTTCATCATATTCATAGAATGCCTCTGAAACGCCCTTGACTGCCTCGTAATAGTCGGGTGATTTGCTGAAATCGTGGTCCTTGACAGGCTTGTCGCCCTCAAAGCGTGTTCCGTTAAGAACAAAGCTGTTAAGCATTGCCTGAACGTCCTGTCGCCCCTCCTCGTCATAATATGAAACCTTAATAACACTTACAATTTCCTTTGTTGCAAAAAGGTAGAAGTCATAATAGGTTTCACCAAGGCTGTCGTCAACACACTCAAGGATAACAGTTCTTTGGCCGTTTACACGTGTTCTTTCAAGGTTTTCAACGTCTATAGTTGCACTCCATTGAGTAATACGCCTTACCTTGGCAATAATCTCCTCGGCAGAGGCATCGGCAATGCCCTTGGGAAACATCAGGTTGCCCTGAATGAAAAACTCAACCTCTTGCATACCATAGCCGTTATCCATAATGCAGAAGTTGTCGGAATCATCCGTATAATACATATAATTTTCGGGAACGTTAACGTAAAACGCGCTGTTGTCAAGCACAACTCTTTCTTCAGCGCTTACTGCCACACCCATTGCCGAAATAATGATGAGGCACGCAACCAATAAAGCAATTACTTTCTTTTTCATAATTTAACTCCCTCTTATTTCTTTTTAATTTTATCCCAATATTCCCTTGCGGCTTGCTCTGTTTTGTTGTCGCCGTAATGGTAATACTGAACGTTTTTCAAGGCATCGGGCAGATATTGCTGCTCAACCCACCTGTTAGGATAATCGTGAGGATATTTGTAGAACTGACCCTTTACTGCTGCATCGTCACCATCAAAGTGCTTGTTCTGAAGCTGACGTGGTATTGGTCCGCTTTTTCCTGCTGCAAGGTCACTCATTGCCGCATTTATGGCATCGTGAGCGGTATTTGACTTGGGCGAGTTGCACACAAGAATAACTGCATCTGCAAGGGGAAGCCTTGCTTCAGGCATACCAACCTGCAGGGCAATGTCCGTTGCCGCCTTCACAATGGGTAATATCATTGGATATGCAAGTCCCACGTCCTCGGCGGCGCACACAAGCAGACGGCGGATTGCAGAGGTCATATCCCCTGCCTCAAGGAGTCTGCCAAGGTAGTGAATTGCCGCATCGGGATCAGAGCCTCGCATGGACTTCTGAAATGCGGATAATATATCGTAGTGCTCGTCACCCTCACGGTCATAGCGCATTGCACTTTTTTGTGTAAGTGATTTTGCGCTTTCAAGGGTGATTATTCTTTTTTCATTTTCCTGTGGCTTTTTTGCGGCAAGCACGCAAAGCTCAACTGCATTAAGCGATTTTCTTACGTCGCCGCCACAGGCTGTTGCAATATGTAATGAAACTCCGTCCTCAACCTGAAATTCCTCGCCCTTTTCCTCTGCAAGGAGGGAAAAGCCGCGGTTAACCGCCCTTTCAACCTCATCGGGGGTAACGTACTTGAACTCAAACACCGAGGAACGGCTGAGAATTGCGCTGTAAACGTAAAAATAGGGGTTTTCAGTAGTTGAGGCAATAAGAGTAATGGAGCCGTTCTCAATATACTCTAAAAGCGTCTGCTGCTGCCTTTTGTTGAAGTATTGAATCTCGTCAAGGTACAGTAATATTCCGTTTGGCGCAGTAAATGCGTTCAAATCCTCCACAACGTCGCGTATATCCTGTGTTCCTGCAGTAGTGCAGTTAAGCTTTCGGAGAGTTCTGTCCGTTTTCTGTGCAATCATTCGGGCAAGAGTTGTTTTGCCTGTACCCGACGGACCGTAAAATATCATATTAGGGAGCTCACCCGACTCAATAATATTGCGAAGGGGCATTCCCTCACCAATCAGATGTGTCTGCCCTACAATGTCATCAATGCTTGTGGGGCGAATTCTGTCTGCAAGAGGTGTGTGCATCTAATCACCTTTAAAAATCAAATTCTTAGATCATAAACCATTCGGCAATACCCACCAAAACTGCGATTGCAATGGGTAAAACACCATTTTTCTTATAAACGAACATCTTAAGGCTGTCACCCGACAAGCCCTTGCCGATGCCCATTTCAATGCTTCGTGAAAGCTTTTTGAAGTACATCTTGTTACCGCAAAGACCCATAAAAAATCTTATGCCGTAAAGCAGAATTGTTGAAATATTTGTAACGTAGCCCGGAACAATGACACTGTCCAACTCCTTCATATATTCCTGCTGTAATGGAGTGAGAATAACGTCCTTCCCTGCTTCATACATCAATACCTTTGAGGCAAATTGGGGGTCCTCCTGCGCACAAGCAACGGTTACGTCCATCAGCTGCTCGTCGCTGAGGATAAAGTATGCTGATACTGAAACTATAGCAAGGTAAATTGCAAGAATTATTGCGCTGAGCTTATACATCTTGCGGTAAAGAGTCCATGCAAGGGGCACAAGGAAGCCCACAAAGTTCCACGACGGAGCCTTAATGCCCTGATCCTCAAGTGCAAATCTTGGAATATAGTATTGCTGATTTTTCTTTAATGCAATTTCATAAAGATAGGTAGGCTTACCGTTGATGGAGGTATTGGCGTTTATCTCAATATTACGGTGAATAACCTCTGCAGGCTCATCCTGATTTTCAACCTGAACAGGCTCTTTCTCAACCTTAGGTGCCTTTACTTTTTCAGAGCTTGCTTTAGTGTAGGTTACCTCAATGCCTTCCTCGGTGCCATGAAGATTTTCGTTAATACATTTGCCGTTTTCCATCCAACAGGAGCGGTGGTGAGGAGTACCGCATTCGGGACAAAAAACAACGTCGTCATCTTCATTAAAATCGTTGCCGCAAACAGGGCAAAAATAGTTTTTTAAATCCATAATTTTCTCTTTTCTTTATCTCTGAAATTTCCTTATTTTCCTAATATTTACGCCATATTTCATTCCATTTTAAATATTACAGTATAAAGCTGAAAATTGCAATAAGTAAAAGGTTAAAATTTGTGCATTTTTTGAACATTTTTTGTCAGTAATTTGCTCTGAAAGGTTGATTTACACATACTTGTATGATATAATTTAATGGCATATATATTGTTTATTTATATACTTATAAATGTAAAAAAGTGAAAGATAAAAATTCTGTTTTTTGGGGTGAAATTTTTGGATAATATAAATGAACTCTGGGCTGCGGTTCTGCAGGAACTCACAGGCTCTGTTTCAACGGCAGTTATGTCCACCTGGATTAAAACCTTAACTCCCGTTGCATTTGAGGATGACACTCTTATTCTTGAAACGTCTTCCTCCTTTAAGAAAAATATTATTGACAGCAGATTTCTCAGCGAAATCAAAATTGCCACCGAAAAGGCACTTTGCTTTGAGGTGGACGTGGTAATCAAGGTTGAAAATGAGGACGTTGACGTTAATGTCGACACACCCATCGTAATGGAAACCGTTCACTACGATGCAAACGGCAACAGGTATCCTCACAACAGCATTGACCCAACCTTCCAGAACTTTATTGTAGGCTCAACAAACCAGTTTGCCTACGTTGCTGCACTTGCCGTTGCAAATAATCCCGGCAGCGTACATAACCCGCTGTTTATTTACGGTGAATCAGGTCTTGGTAAAACTCACCTGCTCAAGGCTATCAGAGCAGACCTTCAGGCTAAAAAGCCCACAATGAACATCCTTTTTACAAGCGGTGAAAATTTCCTTAACGAAATGATTACCCACATGGGCGAAAAGAAAATGTCCGAGTTCCACGACAAGTACCGCAATGCAGATATTCTCCTTATGGACGATATTCAGTTCATCGGCAAAACAAGTGTTGCGCAGGAGGAGTTCTTCTACACCTTTGAGGCACTCATCAACCAGGGCAAGCAGATTGTTCTTACATCTGACCGCCCACCCAAGGACATTTCAACACTTGAGGAAAGACTTCGCTCACGCTTTGTTCAGGGACTTCTTGCTGATATTCAGCCTCCCCTCCTTGAAACACGAATTGCCATTATCCGCCGCAAGGCACAGGCATTCCAGATGAGCATTCCTGATGACGTTGTTGAATTCATTGCAGAGCGCCTTAAAAACAACGTCCGTCAGATTGAGGGTGTTGTAAACAAGCTTTATGCAGTTTATTCAATTGATGGCTGCGCTCCCACAATCGGTGTTGCAAACGACATCATCAAGGACATTATTTATTATGCACAGCCCACGGAGGTTACAATCAACAACATTATTGAAAAGGTTGGACGAGCCTTCGGTGTTTCAGCAGAGGATATCCGCTCCGAAAAGAAAAAGGCGGAAATTTCCCACGCAAGGCAGTTTGCAATGTACATTATGCGTGAGGTAACAAACCTTACTTATGAGGAAATCGGTGCACAGTTCGGCGGTAAAAAGCACTCAACCGTTATTTATTCAATTGAAGCAGCCGAAAGCAAGATGGAGGACAACCCTCAGCTCAAAACCTCTGTTTACGACATAATGAAGAGCATAAAGGACGAGCGAAACGAGTAAAAAGGCCTTAATTTAACTGACAATTTAAACACCTATGTAGATAAAGTTATCTACATTGTGAACACAGGGCAAAAACAGCTGTAAATTACTGACAATTATAAACATTTCCAATGATTATAAATAATTTACCGAAAAGCCTTGTCCTATGCAGTTTTTTAAGGATACTGACAATTTAACACGCTCTACTACTGCTACTGTTTAATATATTATTTTTTGACGTAAAGCTAAAATTATTCATTCTAATCCGATTTAATTTTTAAAATTAACACAGGTGGAAAATCACACAAGCCTTTTCCACATTCAGGAGGTAATCTTATGAAATTTACTTGTAACACTTCTGTCCTTGCAGATGCCTGTAACATAGTTCAGCGCGGTGTTCCGCAGAAGAGCACAATCCCTGCAACTGAAGGTATCTTTTTGCAGGCAAAAAGCTCAAGACTTACCCTCACAGGCTATGACCTTGAGGTTGGTATTACAACTATAATAGATTGCTCAATTGAGCAGGAGGGCAGCGTTGTTCTCAATGCACGTCTTCTTTGCGATATTTTAAGACGTCTCCCCTCTGCTGCAGTTACAATCAACGTTGATTCACACAACCTTTGCAAGATTTCATCAGGCGATGCAGAATTTTCACTTGTCGGCATTCCGGCAAACGACTATCCCGAGCTTCCCACAGTATCAGGCGGTATCCCCTTTGCAATTAAGCAGGGAATTCTCCGTGATATGGTTAAGCAGACAATCTTTGCAGTTGCAGTACAGGACATCAAGCCTGTTCACAAGGGCATTAAGTTTGAGGTTGAAAACAACAACCTTCGCCTTATTTCCTGCGACGGCTTCCGCCTTGCAATCAGAAACGAGGCTATTGAATATCCCGGTGAGGATATGACCTTCGTTGTTCCTGCAAAAACTCTTTCAGAGGTAATTAAGCTTGCTGATGATGACGATTCAAACATCACACTTTCAATCGGCAAAAAGTTCATTCTTTTTGAAATTGGCAATTATAGAATTATTTCACGTCTTTTAGAAGGTGAATTCTTTAACTACAAGAATGCTATTCCTGCTCAGAGCTCAACAGTAGCACGAGTAAACCTTAAGCTTATCCTTGACAGCGTTGAAAGAACCTCACTTCTTATCACAAGCAAAATCAAAAGCCCCATTCGCTGCGTGTTTGATGAAAATATGATAAGAATTTCAAGCACAACCTCTCTCGGTGCGGCAAATGACAGAATTCCCGCTGCAATTGACGGCAAGAGAGTGGAAATCGGCTTTAACAACACATATCTTACAGACTGCCTTAAGACAGTTGACGTTGACGAGGTAAATATTGAGCTTTCAAGCCCTGTTTCACCCATTATCATTAAGCCTATTGAGGGTGACAGCTTCATCTTCCTTATCATTCCCATGAGATTGAAGAATGAAAACCTTGTTTAATTTTTTTAAAAAATAGTTTTAAACATTATGTAAAGAGATTGTAGATAATTATGAAAATAAAAGTTAAGGTAGCCCCTAAGGAGCATCAGGAATTTATTTTAAAGGGTGATTACATCAGACTTGACGACCTTTTAAAGAACGTTTCTGCTGTACAGACAGGCGGTCACGCCAAGATTGTTATACAGGATGGCGAGGTTAAGGTAAACGGCGAGGTTTGCACCATGCGCGGTAAAAAAATGCGCAGCGGTGACAGCGCCGAATTTGAAAGAATCATTTATGACGTAAAATAAAAGGTCTTTGGGGGCAAAAATGAAGATTAGTTCTGTTGAATTGAATAATTTTCGTAATATCAGCTCCCTGAGGCTTGAGGCTGATGACGGTGTTAACGTAATTTACGGTGAAAACGCTCAGGGAAAAACAAATATCCTTGAGGGTATATGGCTTTTTACAGGCTGCAAAAGCTTTCGCGGTGCAAAGGAATCGGAGCTTGTCCGCTTTGGTGAGGATTTTGCAAAATTAAGGCTGAATTTTGCTGATGCCAGCCGTGAAAAAAATGCTGATATTACAATTTCACCTAAAGGAAAGCAAATTTTACTTAACGGAGTGCAGTTAAAAAGCTCATCGGAGCTTATCGGCTCATTTTATGCAGTTATTTTCTCACCCTCTCACCTTTCCTTAATTAAGGATGGTCCTCAGGGCAGACGCAAATTCATTGATACCGCACTTTGTCAGCTAAAGCCGTCCTATGCGGAGGTGCTTTCAAGATACAAGCACACTCTTATGCAGCGCAATGCACTTTTAAAGGATATTCACCTTAATTCAGGGCTTTACGATCTGCTTGATACCCTTGATATTCAGCTTGCAAGGTTTTCGGGACAGGTTGTAATGCAAAGGCTGAAGTATATTGATATTCTTTCAGGCTACAGCAAGGAAATTTACGGCGGAATATCAGAAAATAAGGAAGAAATATCCGTTAAATATTCACGAAATGACCTTGATTTATCCCTTTCACTTGAGGATTTGTGCAGGATAGAGGCTCAAAGGCTCACCGATGCAAGGAAAGAGGACATTCTGAACAGGTCAACAACTGTGGGACCCCACAGGGATGATATTGAAATACTTATAAATAACGTAAGCGCACGCTCATTCGGCTCACAGGGTCAGCAAAGGTCCTGTGCTCTGGCTCTCAAGCTTGGTGAATCAGAGATTATAAAGCAGGTTACGGGTGAAAATCCTGTTGCTTTGCTTGACGACGTTATGAGTGAGCTTGATGAAAAGCGTCAGGATTACGTTTTGAACCACATAAACGACAGACAGGTTTTCCTGACCTGCTGTGACCCGTCACAGGTGCTAAGACTGTGCGGCGGCAAGTCCTACCTCATAAAAAAGGGGGAGCTTTGCTGATGTTTATACATATCGGTCACGACACAGTTATTATTGACAAGGAAATAATCGGTATTTTTGATATGGAAAATACCACGGTTATGAAAAAAACCCTTGATTATCTCGGAAATGCAGAAAGGTGTAACAGGGTAAAGAACGTTGCACCCTATGAATTACCAAAATCATTTATAGTGTGTGAAGAGCCTGACGGAAAGGTAATTTACATCTCCCCTGTTTCAGTCGGCACAATTTTAAGACGAATTGAGCACGCTAGGAAAACAGGCTTTAATCAGTAAATAAATAATTTAAATATATTTATTTTGAATCTTCTACGGAGGTCATCATTTTGGAAGAAATTATTAAAACGGAAGCAGAGCTTCGCGCAGAGGCTCTGGAAAATGCCATCGTAATCAATGATGAGGATTCCATCGATACTCAGGTTACAGAAAAGTACGATGCAAGTGCCATTCAGGTTCTTGAAGGACTTGAGGCGGTTAGAAAGCGCCCCGGTATGTACATCGGCTCCACAGGACCAAAGGGTCTGCACCACCTTGTTTATGAGATTGTTGACAACTCAATCGACGAGGCTCTTGCAGGCTTCTGTACCAATATTCAGGTTGAAATTCTGCCCGGAGATATTATCACAGTCCGCGATAACGGACGTGGTATTCCTGTTGGCATCAACGAGCAGCAGGGCTTGCCTGCCGTAACGGTTGTTCTTACCGTGCTCCACGCAGGTGGTAAGTTCGGCGGCAGCGGTTATAAGGTGTCCGGCGGTCTTCACGGTGTTGGTTCTTCAGTTGTAAACGCTCTTTCCGAGTGGTTTGAGGTTGAGGTATCACAGGACGGTCACGTTCACTATCAGCGCTTTGAGCGTGGTAATCCCACCTGCGACCTTAAGGTTATTGGTGATACTGATGAAACAGGTACACTTATCCGCTTTAAGGCAGACCCCGAAATATTTGCAGAAACTACTGTTTATGAGTATGAGGTTCTTGAAAGACGTCTCAGAGAGCAGGCATTCCTCAATGCAGGTCTTTCAATTTCACTTACCGATAAGCGTGACCCCGAAAATATAATAGAGCAGGTTCATTGCTACGAGGGCGGTATCAGCTCCTTCGTAGAGTTTGAAACAAAAAAGAGAGGTCTTACACCCCTTCATGAGAATCCAATCCACTTCTCTGCAGTAAGCGGTGACCGTGAGGCTAACATTGCACTTATGTACAATGACAGCTACAATGACCTTGTGCTCAGCTTTGCCAACAACGTGCGTACAATTGATGGCGGTACTCACGAAAACGGCTTTAAAACTGCACTCACAAGAGTGTTCAATGACTACGGAAGAAAATATAAATTATTAAAGGATAACGATAAAAACCTTTCAGGTGATGACGTGCGAGAGGGTCTTACCGTTGTTATCAGCGTTAAGCTTACCGAGGCTCAGTTTGAAGGACAGACAAAGGGTAAGCTTGGTAACACCGACATCACTCCACTTGTTTCCAAGTGTGTTTATGAAAAGCTCAGCACCTACTTTGAGGAAAATCCCACAGAGGCAAAGGCTATTTTCAGCAAGGCACTTGATGCTTCACGTGCTCGTGAGGCTGCACGAAAGGCAAGAGACAGCGCACGTAAATCCGTTCTTAAGAGCAATTCACTTCCCGGCAAGCTTGCCGACTGTATTGATAAGGATGCTACAAAGACTGAAATTTACATCGTCGAGGGTGATTCTGCGGGTGGCTCTGCAAAGGCAGGCCGTGACAGAATGATTCAGGCAATCCTTCCCCTCTGGGGTAAAATGCTCAACGTTGAGAAGGCACGTGTTGATAAGGTTATCGGTAACGACAAGCTTACACCCGTTGTTCTTGCACTTGGCACAGGTATTGGCGAGGATTTTGATATCAGCAAGCTTCGCTATGACAAAATCATCATTATGGCCGATGCCGACGTTGACGGTGCTCACATCAGAACACTTCTTCTTACGTTCTTCTTCCGCTATATGCCCGAGCTTATCAAGCAGGGTCACGTTTACCTTGCACAGCCTCCGCTTTACAGACTCAGCCGAGGTCAGAAGCATCAGTACGCTTATTCTGATGAAGAGCGTGACGAAATAATGGCAGAAATCGGAACCAACGTTTCAATTCAGCGCTATAAGGGTCTTGGTGAAATGGACCCCGAGCAGCTTTGGGAAACAACAATGAACCCCGAAACAAGACTTATGCTCCGTGTTACTATTGAGGATGCTGAGGCGGCAGACGAAACCTTCTCAATCCTTATGGGTGATAAGGTTGAGCCCCGTCGTGAGTTCATTGAGAAAAATGCTAAGTTCGTTAAGAACCTTGATATTTAAGAAAGGGAGGATTAGAAAATGGACGAATTCAATGAAAAAAATGAAGGCGTAACTCAGGGCGTTAATAATCTTCCTGATCCTTATGCAAATCAGAAAATCATAAACGTTGAAATCAATAAGGAAGTCAGAACATCCTTCCTTGATTATTCAATGTCCGTTATTACAGCCCGTGCACTTCCCGACGTGCGCGACGGTCTTAAGCCTGTTCACAGACGTATTCTTTACACAATGTATGAGAACAGCCTTTACCCCGACAAGCCCCACCGTAAGTGTGCCGATACAGTCGGTTCAGTTCTTGGTAGATACCATCCCCACGGTGACGCATCTGTTTACGATGCAATGGTACGACTTGCACAGGATTTCTCAATGAGATATATGCTTGTTGACGGCCACGGTAACTTCGGTTCAATTGACGGTGACCCACCTGCTGCATACCGTTACACAGAGTCACGTATGAGCAAAATGTCACTTGAAATGCTCACAGATATTGAAAAAAATACTGTTGATTTTGTTCCCAACTACGACGACCGTCTTAAGGAGCCCACAGTTTTACCTTCACGCTTCCCCAACCTTCTTGTTAACGGCTCACAGGGTATTGCTGTTGGTATGGCAACAAACATTCCGCCCCACAACCTTAGTGAAGTTTGCGGTGCTATTGAGTGCCTTATTGATAACCCCGAGGCAGAGCTTGAGGACCTTATGGAGCACATTCAGGGTCCCGACTTCCCCACAGGCGGCATCATTATGGGCAGGGCAGGCATCCGCGCAGCCTATGCAACAGGCCGTGCAAAGGTAATTGTCCGCGCAAAAACAGATATTGTTGAAACAAAAAACAACAGATTCAAAATTATTGTAACTGAAATTCCTTATATGGTTAACAAGGCAAGGCTCATTGAGTCCATTGCCGACCTTGCAAAGGAAAAAAGGGTAGAGGGTATTGACGACATCAATGACTACTCATCTGACAAAACAGGTATGCACATTGAGATTGAGCTCAAGCGTGACGCCAATCCTCAGGTTGTTCTCAACAAGCTGTTTTCATATACACAGCTTCAGTCAACCTGCGGCGTAATTTTACTTGCACTTGATGAGGGTCAGCCCAAAATCCTTACCCTTAAGGAGATTTTACAGAAATATATTGACCATCAGTGCCAGATTATTGTCAGAAGAACACAGTTTGACCTTAACAAGGCAAGGGAAAGAGCACATATTCTTGACGGTCTTGCTAAAGCAATTGACATTGTTGATGATATTATTGCTACAATCCGTGCTTGTAAGGGCGGTCAGGCAGAGGCAAAGGTTGCCATTATGGAAAAATTTGACTTTGACGACGCTCAGGCAGCAGCAATCGTTGCTTTCCGCTTAGGTCAGCTGGCAGGTCTTGAAATCCTCAAAATCACTAACGAGCTCAATGAATTGAGAGAAAAAATCAAGGATTATGAGGATATTCTTGCATCACACGGCCGTGTTCTTGAAATTGTTAAGACAGAGCTTAACGCTATCAGCGAAAAATATTCTGACCCCCGCCGTACAGCTATTGAAAACGTTAGCGGTGAGGTTGACATTGAGGACCTTATCCCCGAGGAGAAATGTGTTTATACATATACAAACAGGGGCTACATCAAGCGTCAGCCTGTTGACGTGTTCTCAATTCAGCACCGTGGCGGCAGAGGCGTTAAGGGTATGACACGTAATGAGGATGACTATGCAGAAACAATGTTCGTTGCATCCTCTCACGACCAGATTATGTTCCTTACAACCCGCGGCAGAATGTATAAGCTCAAGGGCTATGAAATCCCTGAGGGAAGCAAAACAAGTAAGGGCACTAACATTGTTAACATTCTTCCCCTTGAAACAGGCGAAGCAGGTGAAAAGGTTTCTGCAATGATTCAGGTTCCCAAGGATGACGAGGGAATGTTCATCTGTATGGTAACAAGAAAGGGTCTCATCAAGCGTTCACCCCTTGAAATTTACAGAAGCACAAGAAGAAACGGTATTATTGCCGTTACCCTGCGTGAGGATGACGAGCTTGCTTGGGTTAAGCTCACAACAGGTAATGATGACCTTCTTGTTGCAACTAAAAAGGGTATGTGTATCCGCTTCAATGAAAACGATGCACGTCCCCTCGGCAGAACTGCAAGCGGTGTTAAGGCTATTACACTTAACGACGGTGACGAGGTTATCGGTATGTCTGTAATGGCAGAGGAGGGCAAGCTTCTCACAGTCAGCGAAACAGGCTACGGCAGAATCAGCGAAAATAACAATTATCGTCTGCAGTCACGTGGCGGTAAGGGTCTTAAGAACTATCACGTTACAAAGTATGGTGACGTTGCCGCAATCAGCGACATAAATGATGAGGATGATATTATCCTTATTTCACAGGACGGTATTATCATCAGAATACCTGCAAGCGCAGTCAGAATCTGTGCACGTCCTTCAAAGGGTGTTAAGGTTATGAGGCTTGGCGAGGGTGACAGAGTTGTTACACTTTCAACCACCGAGCACGACGAGGAGCAGGTTAATGGTACCGTTGAGGATGACGGTACAGCCAATGAAGGTGAAGGAGATACATCAGGTGATGAGCCCGATGCAAAGGAAGTTAACGAAACTGTAGACAACACCACGGAGGAATAATTTATGTCTGACAGAAATAATCGTAACGACGATTTGCAGGATTATCTTGACCTGTTAGAGGCTTACTCAAAAAAGAGCACAAACGGTTACGAGATTTTAAGAGAGCAGGAAGATAAAAAAATTCAAGAAAGCAATATCTTTGAGGATGTTTCATCATCCTCAGAGGAGTTTGCCGATGCAGAGGACGTTTACACTATTGAGGATGACGTGCTTTCACCCGACGACGTAAGCTTTTACTTTGAGGATGAGGAGCTTTCAGCTTCTTCTGAGCAGACCGAGGGTGTGCGCATCAGTCCACCTGCATTTATTGCACCGCCTGAGGATACCAAAAAGAACCCCTTTAAAAGGCTTTCCGACTGGTACAACAATTTGCCAAAGAAAAAGAAAATTGTTGTCAGCGTTATTGCAATTCTTCTTGCTGTAATTATCACACTTACAACAGTTCTGGGCATTTTCCTGTACAGTAAGTTTGATAAAATAAACTACGGTAATGAAATGGATGATTTAGACCAGCTTTATCAGGACCCTGTTTTTGCTGAAATTGATATTGATATCGGCTCAGCAGGCTTTAAGCAGGCACTTATTGACTGGGCTACAACCAACAACGATAAGAAAATGTCAAGCAAAAACGTAATTAACGTTTTGCTTATCGGTGCAGACAGCCGCAACGGCACAAACACAGGTAACACCGACGTTATGATGCTTTTGTCACTTAACAGAAAGACAAAGAAAATCACTATTGCATCATTCCTCAGGGACAGCTACCTGTACGTTGAGGGCGATAATAGCTCATATTGCACCAAGCTCAATGCGGCATTCAGTATGGGCGGCCCCGAATGTCTTATTCAGACCATTGAAAATAACTATAAAATTGAAATTGATAACTACGTTATGGTCAATTTCAAGACCTTTGAAAGGATTATTGATGAAATGGGCGGCGTTGAGGTGCCCAAGGTTGAGCAGTTTGAGTCCGACTACAACGTTAAAAAGCACGGCATTCCCTTGCCCGTTGGTGAAAACGTTACAATGAGCGGTGCCGAGGCACTTTGCTTTGTCCGCAACCGAAGCTGCTATGGCGAGGGCGACCTGAGAAGAAGCGAAAATCAGCGTATTGTTATTAACAGCATTATGGATAAGGTTAAAGCTGCATCTATAAGCGACCTTAACAAGTATATTGATATTCTTATGCCTCAGGTAATGACAGGCTTTACCAAGGGTGAAATTATTTCAATCGGTACAAAGGCAATTATGGGTGGCTGGGCAGGCTATGACCGTGAATCCTTACAGGTGCCTTCCGATGATGATTGCCAGAGCGGTAGCGCAGATATGTGGATTTGGGTTGTTGACTATCACAAGGCAGCACACGATTTGCAGATGGCGCTTTACGGTCAGTCAAACATCACCCTTGAAGAGGGCAGAGTAACACTTATTGACGTTTACAACGGCGCAAATTATAGTGGCTCTGACGATAGCGGCTCAAGCAGCAGCTCATCTGACGACGATTCCTCATACGACGATGAGGATAATAACAACGATTACAGCGACGATAACAGCTATGAGGAAACTGAAGAAGTAACCTCCTCAGACGATGATAATCAGGCAGATAATAGCAGCGGTAGCGATTCCGACGCTAACGTACCCGAGCCAACAATGGAAAGTGATGACAGCTCCTCCGACGAGGGTGGCTCATCTGACGAGGGGGCAGGGGACAGCGGCTCACAGGACGACGGCTCCTCCGACAACGGCGGCTCACAGGATACAGGTAGCTCAGGCGGAGATAGCGATGTGGAATTTGCCGAGCCTGTTATTGAGGAATAATTATGGCAAGACAGAACAAGGAATATGTTAAAAAACGCAAAAGCTACTATGGCTTTGCCCGTTATTACCCCGGTCAGATAGGCTCCAAGAGCTATGCTATCGGTGACAGCGTTTCACAAAAGCGCCGTGACACCATCCGCGGTATTATAATTGCAATACTTATTATATTACTGTTCGTTGCAACCTTCGTTATCACCTCTGTCGGTTACGAAATCGCAGAAAGACCGGCAAAAAATGCAGAATGCAGAATGCAAAATGCAAAATGCAAAATTATCGGGCACTGCGTGCGGCTTATTAAAAGCAACAAACCTATTGCAAACAATAAACTAAAATAGAAAAATAAAGTTGATGTGTGGTCTACCTCTCTGTTTGAGAGAGGGGGACCACCTTTTATTTATTTTCTCATATAATCAAGTACCAAACGAGATGATAATTGCTTGTTTTATATTAAGTTTGTCGGGTGGTGGAGAGTATAAAATGCAAAGTGCAAAGCGCAAAACGCAAAGTAAAATTTGCGAAGCCTTACCTCCCTTTCCCAAGGGAGGGGGACCATTCCTAAATTAAATAGTTGTTAGAAGTGAGTATGTTCGGGTGAATATACTCACTTTTTCTGTTTTGTTTGGGCGGAATGGT
>JAGBTL010000208.1 GCA_017631355.1 Clostridia bacterium | reverse complement strand
TTTGCAGCAGACATTCTCTTAATGTTTTCGGTGGGATAGATTGACTCCTCGCCACCGTTAACGTAAAGGAAGAACTTGCCGTCTGCAGTTTTGTAAAGGCTTTCCTCGTAGCCTGCGGGGTCACCGAACTCACCGCTTGTCTTTTTAAGAATAAGCTCTGCGCTTTCGGTATCGTACTCAACCTTGCAAATAACTTTTTTCATTTTAATTACCTCTCATATATAATATTGTGTTACTTGGTGATTTTGCATAACTATTATATATGATGTTTATGCAAAATGCAATGTGAATATTTAAAATTAACACAATATTCATATAGAAATATTATGAAAACATAATTGAGTTCATTACAGCCTCAAGGTATTCCTGACGTCCGCTCATAACGTCCTTAACGTCACCCATAGCCTCAGCGTGAGCTGCAAGCTCCTCAAGTGTAGCTGTGCCGCTTGTGATTTTCTGTCCGATTTCAGAGTTGAATGAGCTGTATTTGTTCTTTATGAACTCCTCAATTCTGCCATCCTCAATGATAGCTGCGGCCTTCATAAGACCAAGCGCAAAGGTGTCCATACCAAGGATATAAGCGTGGAACATATCCTCGTATGTATTACTGGGTCTGCGGTTTTTAGCATCAAAATTGAAGCCGCCTGTAAGCCCCCCTGCCTTGATAACCTCGTACATACAAAGTGTAGCCTCATATACGTCGAATGGGAATTCATCTGTATCCCATCCAAGGAGATAGTCACCCTGGTTAGCGTCAATACTGCCAAGCATACCGTTAATTGCAGAGATTCTTAACTCGTGCTGGAAGGTGTGACCAGCAAGTGTAGCGTGGTTAGCCTCAATATTCATCTTGAAGTCCTTGTCAAGACTATGTGCCTTAAGGAAGCCGATTGCTGTAGCAGCATCAAAGTCATACTGATGCTTCATAGGCTCCTTCGGCTTTGGTTCAATGTAAAAATCACCTGTAAAGCCAATTTTTCTGCCATATTCGACAGCCATTCTCATAAGGTTAGCAATGTTTTCCTGTTCAAGCTTAACGTCTGTGTTAAGGAGTGTTTCGTAGCCCTCACGACCACCCCAGAAAACGTAGCCCTTGCCGCCAAGCTTAACAGTTAGCTCAAGAGCTTTTTTGATCTGTGCAGCAGCAAAGCAGTAAACGTCTGCACTATTTGTTGAGCCTGCACCATTCATAAAACGAGGGTTAGAAAACATATTTGCAGTACCCCAAAGGCACTTGATATCAGTACCCTCCATCTTTGTGAGGATATAGTCTGTGATTTCATCAAGTCTGCGGTTTGTTTCCTTAATGTCGTCTGCCTCGGGAACAATATCAACGTCGTGGAAGCAGAAGTATTTGATGCCAAGCTTCTGCATAAATTCAAAGCCTGCATCAACCTTTGCTTTAGCGTGAGCCATTGTTCCTTTTTCAGCACCGAATGCCTTGTCGGCTGTATCACGACCAAACATATCTGTTCCTGCAGCGCAAAGATTGTGCCACCAAGCCATAGCAAAGGGAAGATGCTCGCTCATTTTTTTGCCGAGAACAACCTTGTCGGGGTCATAGAATTTGAATGCTAAAGGATTTTTGCTATCCTTGCCCTCGTATTTGATTACGGGGATATCCTTAAAAATTTCGCTCATTGTGTTTACTCCTTAATCTCTTTATAAAGACCCTTAACTGCAGGGTAAATCTTTTTGAATTTGTTGTACCTTTCCTCGTAGAGCGCGGAAAGCGTTTCATCCGGCTTAACAACATCCTTGGTTTTAACAAGTGTATCTGCCCCCTGCTTTACGTCATCAAAGGCACCTGCGCCAACCATTGCAAGTATAACAGAGCCGAAGCCCGGTCCTTCCTCCGCAACAGGAATATTAAGCTCAACGTTGAGCACGTTTGCAAGTATTTTACGCCATAAGGGGCTTTTTGCACCGCCACCACAAAGGCAGCTTGCCTTAACGTCAATACCAAGGCTCCTTGCAACCTCAAGATTATCTCTTATAGCAAAGCTTACACCCTCAAGCACACTCAGAAGCATTTGTGCGCGTGTTGTATCAGGTCTGAGGCCTATAAACATACCGGTTGCATCCGTATCGTTCAAGGGACTGCGCTCACCCATAAGGTAAGGCAGGAAATAAAGCTCATTTTTACCGAGTAAGTCAACGTCAATTTCCTTTTCAAGTGCTGTATACTCCTTATTGCAAAGCACCTTATCACAAAGCCAGTTGTGACAGGATGCTGCAGAAAGAATGCAGCCCATAAGGTGATATCCACCATCTGCATGACAAAACGAGTGAAGAGCATTGTTTTCATCCACACCGAATTTATCGGATGAAATGAAGATTGTGCCTGATGTACCAAGTGAAATGTTGCATCTGCCCTCACCTGTTGTGGCTGTACCGATAGCAGCTGCAGCATTATCGCCTGCACCTGCAACAACAACTGTTTCTGGGCTTAAGCCAAGCTTTGCTGCTACGTCTGCCTTAACACTTCCGATTACCTCATAGCTTTCAAAAAGCTTTGGCATCTGTGACTCGGTAACGCCACAAATATCAAGCATTTCCTTTGACCAGCATTTGTTCTGCACGTCAAGGAGCAGCATACCTGACGCATCGGAATAATCACAGGCGTGAACACCTGTAAGCATATAGTTAATGTAGTCCTTGGGCAACATTATTTTGCTGATTTTACTGAAGTTATCAGGCTCGTTGTTTTTTACCCACATAATTTTGGGTGCCGTAAAGCCTGCAAAGGCAATGTTTGCCGTGTATTTTGATAATTTATCTTTACCGATAATATCATTAAGGTAATCAGTTTCCTTGAAGGTTCTGCCATCATTCCAAAGTATAACAGGCCTTATAATATTATCAGCATCGTCAAGGATAACAAGGCCGTGCATCTGCCCTGCTACACCAAGACCTGCCACGTCCTCGGCGGCAACACCTTTAAGAAGCTTGGGAAGTCCGTCGCAAAGTGCGCTCCACCAATCCTCGGCAAGCTGCTCGCTCCAGCCGGAGTGAGGATATGAAACAGAATATTCATTTGTAACAGTATTAATAACCTTGCCGTCACTATCGCACAGAATAAGCTTAAGTGACGAGGTTCCAAGGTCAACACCAACGTAGTATTTCATATATTCACCTGTATTAAAGATTATTTAATATGTTAAGTACACAAGAAAGCTCTGCTGGCTTTACCTTGTCAGCAGGCTTGTTGTTTTTTACGCAGTCTGCAAAATAGTTGATTTCGTTTGCGTAAGCATCGCTCTTGGGCAGGTTGATTGCACCTGTGTCACCCTCTGCATCCTGTGAAAGGTCAATTTTCTCATCATCTCTGAGGTAAATAATCATTTTACCGTTTTCATTAGCAACAACAGCATCCTCAAACTGGAAACGGAACTCTGCTGTAAAGGGGTATGATGTTGCATACCATGATGCCTCTGTATTGATGAAGAAATCGCCAAAATCATAAGTAAGGCTGATGAAATCCTGAGCAGGAAGCTTTGAACGGAACTGGTGTGCAACCTTAGGCTCACCAAAAGCATATACCATGAAATCAAGGTCGTGGATGTGAAGGTCAAAGGGAACAAGTCCGCTACGCTTTTCATCCATCATCCAACCGTCCCAGCTCCACTTCGGATATCCGCCGAGACGTGTCATTGTACCCGAAAGAAGTCTGCCGTATTTCTTTGTATCGTAGATTTTCTTAAGAAGCTCATATTCAGGCCAGAAACGAAGCACGTGAGCCACCATAAATTTAACATTGTTTTTGGCAGCTGTTGAATATACTCTTTCAACATCCTCTTCCTTTAAGGAAATGGGCTTTTCTGTTACAACATTGATACCGCGGTTCATAGCCTTTACTGCAAAATCAGCGTGAAGGTATGTAGGAAGACAGATATCTAAAATATCGAGCTCTTCATTGTCAAGCATTTCATCAAAATCAAGATAACAACGCTTTGAAGAGTAATTTTCCATACGCTCGGGACGAATATCACAAAGAGCAACAAGCTCTGCATCCTCCATTGCTTCCCACGCAGGGATATGTGCGCCGCTGATTCT
>JAGBTL010000207.1 GCA_017631355.1 Clostridia bacterium | reverse complement strand
TCAGGTATTCGCAAGGATTTCCTTATAAAAGAAAACGAAAAGGCTAAAAACGCACAGACCACACACCATGGCCGTCAGCAATGTGCAGGCTGTGGCTCTAACAAGCTTAACGGAGGTGATTGTGATGCGCTCGGTTCGAATATGGTTTAATAAAAAGGATACTGCCAAGTACATCTCTCACCTTGATATCACAAGATGTATGACAAGAGCATTCCGCAGAACAGACATTCCCTTGTGGTACACCGAGGGCTTTAATCCTCATCCGTACCTTATGTTCGGTCAGCCCTTGCCACTTGGAGTTGAAGCTCTTCGCGAGCCGCTTGATATCCGACTGAATGATGACAGCTATCCTGACGAAAGGGTAATTGAGCAACTCAATTCCGTTATGGTTCCCGGTATGGAGTTCCTTGAAATTAAAGCTCCGCAATTCAAGGCAACCGAAATTTTTTCAGCAGATTACACGGTTGAAATTCCCGACGTTGACGACCCACGTGCACTTGCAAAACGAATTGCAGAGGTTGTTGAGGTAGGGAATATAACGTACGAAAAAAAGGTGAAGAAGGGCGGTTTTAAAACAATAAACGCCTCTGAACACCTTAAGGACTTCAAATATGATTACACAGGAGATGCCGTTAAGCTTTCATTTAATCTTCCTGCTGGTAACGACTTTACAATAAACCCTGTCAGCTTTTGTAACGCCTTATTTGACAGGCTTGGCGAAGGTGGTATTCTTCACAGAATTACACGCCGCCGAATTCTTATGAAGGACGGCACGGAATTCAGATAAAATAACCTATAAATCATCTGCGAAGCATATACTTTACAGGTGATTAACTTGAAAAAACTTTATCTTCTAATTATACCGCTTGTTATCTGTTCTATAATTTTCACGTCATCCTTTCGCTTTGATGATTACAAAAACGTTAAAGCATACACAAACCCATCTTCAGCAATGCCCACAATCATAATAGACCCCGGTCACGGCGGCTTTGACGGTGGTGCGCTGACAAACGACGGCTATCCCGAAAAGAATATCAACCTCAGAATTTCGCTATATTTAAAGGCTGTTCTTGAGCTATGGGGCTATAACACGGTTATCACAAGAGATTGTGATACCTCGCTTGAGGATGAGGGATTGCAAACAATCCGCCAACGGAAAAAGTCCGATATATACAACAGAATGGCTCTGATGGAAAGCATTGACAACGCCATTTTCATAAGCATCCACCAAAACCATTACTCCGTCGAACGGTATAGCGGTGCACAGGTTTTTTATTCCCGCAGCTTTTCAGAAACAAGCAGCAGCCTTGCGGAAAGCATACAGGAAAGCATTGTATCAATGCTGCAGCCCGACAACACACGCCTTGTTAAGGAGTGCGGTGATTCGGTTTACCTTATGTACAACGCAGTTAAGCCCGCTGTGCTTGTGGAATGCGGATTTTTATCAAACAACAAGGAAGCAGAGCTTCTGAAAACAGATGAATACAACCGCAAAATGGCGTTTTGTATTGCATCAGGAATTCAGGATTTTATTTTAGGAGAGCTTTATGGCAAAAAATAAAACTGTATTTGTATGTAATGAATGTGGCTACGAAACCGCAAAATGGTACGGCAAATGTCCGTCCTGCGGGGAATGGGACACACTCAACGAGGAGCAGATAATTGTTGAATCAAGCAAAGCATCACGCAACAGGCTTTCACACAACAGCGGTGTTGCACTCAGACTTGAGCAGATTGATTCATCCACAGAGCTCCGTTATGACACAGGAATAGGGGAGCTGAACAGAGTTCTTGGCGGTGGCCTTGTTAAAGGCTCACTTGTACTGCTTTGTGGCGATCCCGGTATTGGTAAATCAACAATTCTTTTGCAGCTTTGCCAGTATATATCAGCAGGCTTTTCCTTGCTTTACGTTTCGGGTGAGGAATCTGCTTATCAGATAAAAATGAGAGCAAAACGCCTTGGCGTTGCTAATGATAAGCTTGCGGTAATGTGTGAAACAGATGCAGAAATTATCTGTGAATATATTAAAAACGAAAAGCCCGATATCGTTATGGTAGATTCGGTGCAGACTATGAGCATTTCTGATGTTAACTCCTCGGCAGGCAGCGTAACACAGGTGCGCGAATGCACAAACATGTTTATGCGAACTGCAAAGAACAATGACGTCAGCATCATTCTTGTTGGCCACGTTAACAAGGATGGCAACATTGCCGGTCCCAAGGTGCTTGAGCACATTGTTGACACCGTTCTTTATTTTGAGGGCGAGCGCAATCTATCTTACAGAATACTTCGTGCTGCAAAAAACCGTTTTGGCTCAACAAATGAAATAGGCGTTTTTGAAATGACAAACAAGGGTCTTGTTGAAATAGAAAGTCCGTCACTTGCTATGATTTCGGGCAGACCATTAAACGTATCAGGCACGTGTGTAACCTGTCTTATTGAGGGCTCCAGACCCATTCTTGCCGAGGTTCAGGGTCTTGCAACTGCATCAGGCTTTGGCAATCCTCGCAGAATGGCTGCAGGCTTTGACTACAACAGAATGGCCATGCTGATTGCAATCCTTGAAAAGCGTGCAGGATATTTCCTTGGAAATATGGATTGCTACGTTAACATTGTTGGCGGTCTTAAGGCGGACGAGCCTGCAAGCGACCTTGCAGTTGCGCTATCTATTGTATCAAGCCTTAAGGATGCTGTTATTGACAGCGGAACAATAGCATTTGGCGAAATTGGTCTTGCAGGTGAAATACGCACCATAAACAACTGCGAAAAACGCATCCGTGAGTGTGAGCGCCTTGGCTTTAAAAGGTGTATTATACCACGACAGAATATTTCAAAGCTCCCCAAGGGCGAGTTTAAGGATATTGAAATAATCGGTGTTCGTAACGTGCGCGAGGCGTTTGAGGCGGCTGTTGACTGATGAGGCTTATAATCGGTGAAAAATATACTGATGAAATCAGGGAGCTGACAGACCTCGGCTGCGAGATAATCACGTTTAAGCCAAGCCAATTGCTTGACGAAGAAATCAACTCTCATGCAGATATCAGTTTTTTTAAGTGCTTTGATAATCAGCTTGTAATCAATAGTGAGGTAAAATGGGAGATAGAGCCCTTTTTAACCGATTTAAGGCTTGTTGAGTGTAAGGGTATCAAATCACCCTATCCCAATGACGTTGCGCTTAATTGCGCTCTGATAGGCAAATACCTGTTGTGCAACACTAAGTATGCCGCAGAGGAAATAAAAGCCTTTTGCAAAAGCAACAGTATTGAATTACTCCACACCAACCAAGGGTACAGCAAGTGCTCGGTTTGTGTACTGAACGAGAATGCCGTAATAACAGAATGTAGCGCTATCGCCTCTTTGTTAAAAATTTATCAAATAGACGTTTTAAAGATATCGGCAGGTCACGTTGCACTATCTGATTCACACTACGGCTTTATTGGCGGAGCCTCGGGGATGATAAATGACAACACGCTTTATTTCAGCGGCAATATATCAACCCATCCCGACTATGAGGTTATATTAAAATTCCTTGATAAATACAATATTAAGCCTGTATTCAACAAATCCCGTAAGCTTTCTGACTTTGGCGGATTTATTAAGCTATAATATTTTATTTATACAAAACCCTCTGTAAACTGCTTAAAAAAGCTATATTTAAGCCAAATTTAAGTAGTTTGCTCAAAATCGCGAAAAATTTCATCCAATCAGTTTTTTCTGAATGATGGAATGTATGTTTCAAAAATTTCTATTCGATGAGAAAGGAAATACAAAATGAACAACCCTGAGAAAAATGCCGCAGCAAAGCTCGGATACACAATTACAATGGTTATAGTTGGTACAGCAATATTGTATTGTATGAAAAAATATAAAAAGTAATATTAAAGGATTTTATTAAAGCAAATTTAATTACTTAATATATAACGCTACAAAAGCACGTGTAATAAATGGATAATGGCACAAGCCTGTGAAGTCGTA
>JAGBTL010000206.1 GCA_017631355.1 Clostridia bacterium | reverse complement strand
CAAAAAAGAAAAATAAAGAATTTTTTCATAGACAATCACCGAGAAATGTTATAAAATATATGTATAATTTTTAAGATATTACTTTTACTTTTGACATTATAACACCTTATTTGACAAAGTTAAATAGTATTTGTAAAAAAGGAGAATAAAAAATATGGTTTTTGTTACCGGTGATACACACGGCGACCCTAACAGACTTTCTAAAAATGGTCTTAAATGCCTTAAAGCCGGCGACACACTCATTGTGTGTGGTGATTTCGGCTTTATATGGGATAAATCAAAGAACGAGCAGAAAATTCTGAAAGCATTGTCCAAAAGAGAATATAACATCTGCTTTATTGACGGCACACACGAAAACTTTGACCTACTCAACGCCTACCCCCTCACAACCTGGAACGGCGGTAAGGTTCACCAGATTTCTGACAACATCTTCCACCTTATGCGTGGGCAGATTTTTGAAATAGACGGCCTTAAAATATTCACGATGGGCGGCGGTGAAAGCCCCGACCTCGATGCAAGGCTTGAGGATAATCCTTGGCTCAAATACGAAATACCTTCAAAGGAGGAGCTGCTTGAGGGTGCTGCTAACCTTGAGGATAACGATTGCAAAATTGACGTTATCATTACCCACGAGCCTTCTTCAACCATCAAGGGCTTCCTTAAGCTTGGTGAAAGCGAATCCGTGAGAGTTACAACTCTCAATGCTTACTTTGACGAGCTTTCAAGGTGCAGCGAATTTGACCGTTGGTTCTTCGGCAGCCTTCACCTTGACAAATACATTTCAAACACCTACATCGGTGTGCACAAGGCAATTGTAAATGCACACACAGGTGAAAGGGTTGCTTTCACATAAGAATAAAAAAACTCTGTCAGTTTTATCTGACAGAGTTTTTGTTTTATCCTATAAATACTACCTCAGTATCAGTAAGCTTTGCAAAGAGTGCAATATCCTCGGGAGTGAGTGCAGTTGAAACAACTGCGTGATGTGCACCGCCTGCATAAATCCATTTTTCTGCACCTGTTGCAAAGTCGGGAAGAATTTTCCACATAACACGGGCAACGGGAAGCTTGGGCATTGGCTCTGGCTGCTTAACAAGCTCAATATCTGCACAGATAAGGCGGAAGTGGTCACCCATATCAACCATTGAAACTGCAATACCCTTACCCTCAATACCATCAAAAACAAGTCTTGCAGGGGCTTCCTTACCACCAATACCAAGAGGATGAACCTCAATTTTAGGCTTTGATGCAGCAAACACGGGGCTTACCTCAAGCATATGTGATGCAAGCTCGATTTCCTCGCCCTCGGGAAGGTCATAAGTGTAATCCTCAAGGAATGCGGTTGCGCCCTCTCTACCCTCTGCCATATTGCAAAGAACGGCCATAAGAGCACTTGTTTTATAGTCGCCCTCGGGACCAAAGCCGATACCCCTTGACATAACCTCCTGTGTTGCAAGACCGGGAAGCTGCTTCATACCGTGCAAATCCTCAAAGGTATCGGTATAAGCGCCGATACGGTTTTTTGCAATGAATTTATCAAGAGCGACAATATATTTGACCTGCTCGTTAACAGAGGCCATATCGTCTGTATTAAGCTCATATTTTTCAAGCAACTCATCAAGCTTTACTTTAACCTCGTTTTCAGTAACGTCATTAATAATATCAACAAGGTCACCGATACCATAATAGTTAACGTTCCAGCCGAAACGAATTTCGCTCTCTACCCTGTCGCCATCTGTAACCGCAACGTCACGCATATTGTTACCAAACATAGCAACACGAAGATTGTGCGAATAGTTCATTGCAACCGCAACGTCAACAAAGCGGTTAATGCGCTTAACAACGCTTTCGTTTTTATAGTAGCCTGCAACAACCTCACGCTTAATACCAAGACGAGTACAAATAAAGCCAAATTCACGGTCACCGTGGGCAGCCTGATTAAGATTCATAAAGTCCATATCAATGCTGTCATAGGGTAAACGACGATTATACTGTGTGTGAAGGTGGAGCATAGGCTTTGTAAGAGCCTGCAAGCCCTTTATCCACATTTTTGCGGGTGAGAAGGTGTGCATCCAGGTAATTACAGCAACACAATCCTTATCGGCAGAGGCTTTAATGAGAACGTCCTCCGCCTCCTCACTGCTGCGCACCGTGGGCTGCCACACAACTTGAACCTTATTTATTTTTTCATCAAGGAAGTCAACCATTTCCTTACTATCAAGGGCAACCTGCTTTAAGGTTTCCTCGCCATATAAATCCTGACTACCTGTAATAAAATATACCTTTTTCATCTTCTACGCTCCTTAATCAGCAACCTGTTCTTTTGCAAACTCTTCCTCTTCCTTTTTACCAATGTTGTAGATAAACTTCATTGAAAGGAAAGCAACAAGTGATCCTACTGCAAGAACGATAAAATAAAGTGTTTTTACGTTATCACCAAAATCAGCGTTCTGAACCGCTGCTTCACCTTCCTTGAAGCCGATAGCAACAAGACCCATTGAAACAACAGCCTGACCAATACCCTGTGCAAGCTTCCGGAAGAATGAATACAGAGCGTAAAGTGAGCCTTCCTCGCTCTTACCCGTTTTTCTGTAGCTAACCTCAATACAGTCAGCAACAATCGCCCAAACGGAAATCTGGAAAACAGCGTTACCAAGATTAAGCCCCATAAGGCAAACGATGTAGATAATCATACCTGTTGTATCAGCTGAAATGGGAGCAAAGATGGAAATAACGCCCGAAACAGCACCGATAAACATTGTTGTAACGATAACACTCTTTTTGCCATACTTTCTTGTGAGCTTTCCAAGGAAAGCCATAAACACAATCATTGGAAGATAGCTACCCACCAAAGCAATACTAACCTTATCAGCCTGCTTAAAGAAATACTGGAAAACCATGTTATTAAGTGCCATAGTTGAGTTGAAAAGAGCAACAGAAGCAACGCTGGCAATTGTTGCACCAACCATTGCACGGTTTGTGAAGAAGGACTTCACAGAAGAAAGCATAGCCTTGAAGCCAGTTGTATTTTCTGTTGCATCACGGCTTACACGCTCCTTAACGAGCCTTGTTGTGCCCCAAAGAACAAGAAGAGCAAAAAGAGAAAGCACAATGGCAACAGGAAGAAGTGTTTCACCCTTGAGAATATCAATCTCATTACCAGCCTTATCAAGGCCCTTATCATAAACAATAGAGGGAAGCACCATCATTATAACAACAGCAGGAAGGGCTGCACCAATGCTACGGAACGTAGAAAGTGAAACTCTCTGCTGAGGATCATCTGTAATAACAGAATGAAGTGAACCATAGGGAACATTTACCATAGTGTAAGCAATTGACCACAAGCAATATGCACCAAGACACCATGCACACTTTGCCATATACGGGAATGACTTTACGGGAACAAAGAGCATAATGTTAAAGAAGATAAGACCAAAGCCACCAAGAAGAATCCATGGCATATACTTACTCTTTTTACCGATGCGCTTTGTATCAACAAGGTTGCCGATAACGATATCATTAACAGCATCAAAAATCTTTGAAATAAGAATGATAATTGCATAGGCCTCGGCGGAAACACCTATGTACTGCAAGTAGAAAAGCTGCATAAAGGTTGCAACAAGCTGGAAAGAAAAGCCACAGCCCATATCACCCATAGCATAGCCTAATTTATCCTGCCAACCAAAGGGACGAATACCGTTTGAAGCAGTTGCATTTTTTGAACTCATTTTTTCATCTCCTGAAAATAATTTTTGTTGAAAATATTATATCAAACTAAAAAATTCATATCAAGCACATTTTGCATTTTGATTATTATTTCATAATCAGACAACAAAGAATATGGTAAAAAGGAACAATAAACAAGGTATTATTTATACAATAAGACGATGTTAATTTAATTGTATTTTTGTGTTTAATATGATAAAATTTACTTACATAAAATTTCAAGGAGGAACTTTAATGAGTAACGGCGACAAAACATCACTCATTGACAAGGGCAAATGGTTTTTTAACGAAATAAAAGACCACTGGAGTACTCCTGCAGACGGTAAATATGTTCCTTACAAAGAGTATAAGGATGTTATT
>JAGBTL010000205.1 GCA_017631355.1 Clostridia bacterium | reverse complement strand
TCTTAACGGCTTTATCAACGACCACGCTACACCCGCAATCTTCATTGGTCTTATCGGTGCATTTATTGCCCGTGCAATTATCGGTGGCGGTAAGCCCGAAACCTTTGGCGACGGCGCAGGCGTGCTTTCAATAATCACACTTGTGGTTGCCATCGTAAGCTCAATTCTCCTTGAGCTCCTTGCAAAGAAGCTTAAGCTCAGCTGGTTGGAGCCTTTCGTTATGCCTATCGGTATGATAATCGCAATGATTGCCGCAATTGTTTTCTTCAACGTTCTTCCCGAAGACATTGCAATGCTTGAATGGAGGGGTTAAAAATGGCTAAAAACACAAACAAATCATATTTTGACCGCGTTCATTCATGGGGCAGAATTTCAACAATCACAGCACTTTGTGTGCTCCTTATGTTCCCCATGGCTATCTGCCTTTACCTTGGTGTGTTCCCTCCCATTGAAGGCGTTCTCAAGGGTCTTTTAAAGCTTATTCCCACATACTGGACCGTTGCTGTTGTTGAGGTGCTTGTTTACACTCCCATGCTCGGTGCAGGTGGTACTTACCTTTCATTCGTTACAGGTAACATTGCAAACCTTAAGCTTCCCTGTGCTATCAGCGCAATGGAGGGTGCTAACGTTAAGGCAAACTCCGAAGAGGGCGAGGTTATTTCAACAATCGCAATTGCAACGTCATCAATTGTAACAACTGCTGTTCTTGCAATCGGTATTATTGCTTTTGCTCCCTTCCTTCAGTCATTTACTGAAAGCCCCCTTCTCAAGCCCGCATTTGCTCAGGTGCTTCCTGCACTTTTCGGTGCTCTCGGTGCAGGCTACTTCATTAAGCATTGGAAGATTTCCTTCTTCCCCATCCTTGTTATGATTGCCGTTCTTGTTTTCTCACCCTCAATGGGTGCAAGCACACTCCTCTTCGTAGGTATTGTTGCTTCTGTTGGCGGCGCACTCTTCATGTACAACAAGGGTATGCTTGACAAGAAAAACTAAACAGTAAAAGCAAACGGTTGGCTCGTTAAACGACCCAACCGTTTTTTATTTTACCTGTTCATCTGTTAAGATATTTTTCCGCCTTAAGAATTATGGTCTGTGTTTTGGCATCAAGAATTTTGCCCTCCATAACCATATCAACTGCTTCAGTCAAGGGGATTTTAACAGCATTTACAAATTCATCCTCATCAAGGTGCTGCTCGCCCTGTGTGAGCTCTGTTGCAACGTACATATATATAATTTCATCCATAAGCGCAGGTGTTGTGTAAAGGGCGCCAAGGGGTTCAATTTTGCCTGCGGTGATGCCTGTTTCCTCGGACAGCTCTCTCAATGCGGCCTCCATAGGGTCCTCGCCCCTTTCAAGCTTGCCTGCAGGCACCTCCAGAGTAACCTTATTGAGAGCGTATCTGAACTGATTCACAAAAACCACGTCACCCTCGGGAGTTACAGGGATAACACAAACTGCACCGGGATGGCGCACAACCTCGCGGACACCCTTGTTGCCGTTGGGGAGCAGAATTTCATCGCGGAAAAGGTGAATTGCAACACCGTTAAAAATTTCTTCAGATGATATTTTCTTTTCAATAAGATCCATTTAAAACACCTCGTTTAAATTTCTGATATTATTATACGACCTTTATATTATAGTTTCAATATTTTGTTGAATTATTGTAGATTCAGTTTTATAATATCTATGGTAGGTATTAAGGACCTCCCACCACCGCAAGCGGCGGTTCCCACTCCTCCAAGGCAGGAGGGTGTGGTTATCGCACAAAAACTACTGAACGGAGAAAAACTCATGCTATTATATATCATCCGACATGGTGAAACCTACGGCAACCTGAACGGTGACGGCTTTACAGAAACTGACCTTACACCAAACGGTATGAGGCAGATTGCTTTTCTTGCCAAGCGCTTTCACAAGGAGCACATTGACAGAATCTACACAAGCCCCTTAAAAAGAGCGTTGAAAACCGCAAATGCAATAAAGAGCTTTCACCCCGAAGCACCCTTTGTGGTGGATTCCCTGTTGCTTGAAAAGGGCACCGACCCCGAATATGCGGGTCTCCCCGACGAGGAGATCAAAACCCTTTGCCCCTACGCTCAGCTTCTGCCACGAAGCCCCTTGGGTATGGAGGATGATGAAGCTGCCTACAATCGTGCAGTTAAATTTATTGAAAAAATAAAGGCAGAAAACGACTTCGACTCCACAGTTGTTGTGGTAGCTCACGGCACCTTTAACAGCTACCTTGTGCTTGCGGCAATCGGCTTTCCCTTTAAAGAAGGCTTCAACTTCTCTCACCTTAACACAGGTGTTACACTTGTAAACTACCTTGAAGAGGACGGCATTTTAAAAACAAAGCTGAAATATCTTAACAACGTTTCGCACCTATAAGCCCCTCTTTTCAAAAAAATGTTGACTTAACAGGGATTATAATGTAAAATAGCCTTCGGTAAAATGGGCAGTCGCGGATATGGCTTTGCCATAGACGAGGAAAGTCCGGGCATCACACGGCAGGGTAACTGCTAACGGCAGCCGAGGG
>JAGBTL010000204.1 GCA_017631355.1 Clostridia bacterium | reverse complement strand
CGATGGACTTTACGTCCTTGAAGTTGTGGAGCTTGCCGTAAACGGTGGACTTGTTTTTTCTCATAAGCCTTTTAACGCAGGTTTCCTGCATTTTGTTGGCTCTTTTTGAGTAAATGAAAATCTTGATGTGCTCACATACACCCATAAATCCGCCCCAACCGGAAAGGAACTTGTCTAACATAAAAACACCCCAAAAGAATAGTTTTGTATTAATACAACAATTACATAAATTATACTATAATAAAGCGATACTTTCAAGCAGAAAAATAATCCCGACTGCATTTAACTGCAATCGGGATTTTTTTATTATCAACTTATTTCATCAAGCCGTTAGCAACGCACCAATCATAGAATGCCTTGATTGAACGAATGCGAGCCTTTGAAAGGTTGTGGCCGCATCTTGTGCGCCAAGCAAAGTTCTTGATGCCCTGGAGTCTGATAAGCTCCTTGGCACTTGCCATAAATCCGCTGTCAATAGCGTTATCAAGAAGGATGATTTCATTATATCTCTGCTCTGCAAGAGCCATATCACCGCTTAAGAATGCCTCGTGGAATCTCTGGAAGAAAGCACCGCCACAGCTTGTGGGTGTAGCCATAACGCCACGTGCACCTGCCTTGTATGAATCAAAGAGGAAGGGCATATTTGCCTGGATGATTGTTGACTCGTGCTTGTTATCAATCTTTGCCTGAATGCCTTCCATGGTGCTTGTGGTATCCTTGATACCCCAGATAAGGCCGTTCTTTGTAAGCTCGCCATAAGCCTTGCCACTCATCTTGTGAGGGTTGAAGCCGGGGAACTCGTAAAGGAAAACAGGGATTGTTGCGCTTTCAGCAAGCTTTGTGATGTATTCAACAAGCTTGTCGTCATCGTTGCCAAGACCCTTTGTTGTAAGAACAAGACCGTCAACACCTGTTGCTTCCATTTTCTTGATTTCTTCAAGGTTATCCTCAACAGAGGGTTCAAGGTTTGCTGTTGCAACAATTGTTGTTTCACCCTTGTGCTTTACTGTAAGCTCAGCAAGCTTGAGTCTTTCTTCAAGTGAAAGCTCTCTCATCTCAGAGCTGCCGCAAACTGCAAAAAGATGCTCAACGCCCTGTGATACCTGCCACTCTGTGTATTCTTCATATGTATCATAGTCAATGCTTAAACCCTCTTTGTAGGGAGTAAGCATAAGTGAATAAATACCGTCTTTTGTTTCTCTTGTAAGCTTTGCCATAAGAAAATCTTCTTTCCTGAGTATTTTTATATCTGCATTTTATAATGCACTTAAGGGCCGTGCAGATGCACAGCCCTGATAAGTTAAATTACTGAACGTTCTTTTTGAGTGTTTCAAGCTCGTTAACAAGTACGGGAGGAATCTTGTCGCCAAACTTAGCGTAGAATTCTTCAACGCCCTTAGCGTCTTCCTGCCAGAGCTCTTTTTCAACTGCAAGAATGCTCTCAAGTGATTCAAGTGAAACCTCACCCTCAAGACCTTCAATATTGATGTCCTTAGCATAGGGGATGTAACCGATTTCTGTTTCCTTAGCATCAACCTTGCCTTCGCAACGGTCAATGATCCAGTCAAGAACACGAAGGTTGTCACCGAAGCCGGGCCACATGAAGTTGCCTTCGTCATCCTTACGGAACCAGTTAACGTTGAAAATCTTGGGAGCCTTATCAGCGTCAAGTGTTGCACCGATGTCAATCCAATGCTGCCAGTAATCAGCCATATTGTAGCCGCAGAAGGGAAGCATAGCCATGGGATCACGACGAACAACACCTACAGCACCTGCAGCAGCAGCTGTTGTTTCTGAAGCCATGATTGAACCAACGAATACACCGTGGTTCCAGTCACGTGACTGATATACGAGGGGAGCAAGCTTAGCACGTCTGCCGCCGAATACGATAGCAGAAATCGGAACACCGTTGGGGTTCTCAAACTCTGAGCTGAGGCAGGGGCAGTTAACAGCAGGAGCTGTGAAACGGCTGTTGGGGTGAGCACCCTTTTCTTCGCTCTCCTGACCATTCCAGGGGTTGCCCTTCCACTCAATGGCGTTTGCAGGAGGATTCTTGTCAAGGCCTTCCCACCAAACTGTGTTGTCATCAAGGTTGTGAGCAACGTTTGTGAAGATTGTGCCCTTCTTTGTTGAAGCAAGAGCATTGGGATTTGATTTAACGTTTGTGCCGGGAGCAACGCCAAAGAAGCCGTTTTCGGGGTTGATAGCATAAAGTCTGCCGTCCTCGCCCTTACGGATCCAAGAAATATCGTCACCTACGCACCATACCTTGTAGCCCTTCTTCTCGTAAAGCTCCGGAGGAATAAGCATAGCAAGGTTTGTCTTACCGCAAGCAGAGGGGAAAGCAGCACAGATGTACTTAACCTCACCCTTGGGATTCTGGATGCCGAGGATGAGCATATGCTCTGCCTGCCAGCCTTCCTTCCAGCCCTGGTAAGATGCAATACGAAGTGCAAAGCACTTTTTACCAAGAAGAACGTTTCCGCCGTAGCCTGAGTTAACAGAAATAATTGTGTTGTCCTGAGGGAACTGGCAGATGTATCTCTTTTCTTCATCGATATCGCAACGGCAGTGAAGGCCACGTACCCAATCGTCGCTGTCGCCAAGAACCTCAAGAACGTCCTTGCCAACTCTTGTCATGATAACCATGTTAAGAACAACGTAAATAGAGTCTGTAAGCTCAATACCAACCTTTGCAAAGGGTGAGCCAACGGGACCCATTGAGTAGGGGATAACGTACATTGTTCTGCCCTTGTAGCTGTCGCGAGCAATATCATAAAGCATTTCGTATGCTTCTGAAGGCTCCATCCAGTTGTTTGTGGGGCCTGCTTCTTCCTTAGTGGGAGCACAGATGAATGTTCTGCCTTCAACACGAGCAACGTCGTTTACAGCTGTTCTGTGAAGATAGCAGTCGGGGAGAAGCTCCTGGTTGAGCTTGATCATTTCGCCTGTTGAACAAGCAGTAGCTCTAAGCTCTTCGATCTGTTCCTTTGAACCGTCAATCCAAACGATTTTGTCGGGCTTTACAAGCTCAACCTTCTCGTCGATCCAGGAAAGTACGCTTTTGTTTGTTGTTAATGCTGACATTAGTATAACCTCCTGAGAATTAATCCAAAATTACCTATTATGTAATCATATGTATTTTACAACATATTACACATAAAAAGCAAGTAAAAAATCAAATATTGTTAATTATTTATTGATTGAATAAACAAATTTATTTTTTACAGGAATAGTATGTGCATTACGCTACCAAAAATGAGATTTTAATAAAAAAGAAGAGCCGGATTTACCGGCTCTTTCATAAAGATATTATTTTATGTATTTATCAACGAATTTGAATACCTCGGGCCAATAGATTTCGGGATGAACGAGATGAGAGTCGGCATGCGTTGCGTCCGGAATGGAAAGCTTTTCCTTAGGACAAGCGGCTTCGTTGTAGTTTCTGTCGAGCATTTCGTATGGAACGAGGTCATCCTCTTCGCCGTGAATGAACAAGGTAGGAGTTTTTGACTTCTTCAACTGTTTAAGACAAGATGCCTCTTTGTATGTATGTCCACAAATGATTTTGCTGATTAAACTTG
>JAGBTL010000203.1 GCA_017631355.1 Clostridia bacterium | reverse complement strand
TTCAATGATGAAATAAACGCTCTTTCCGAAAAGGCTCTTGCAAAGTGCCGTGAGCAGTTTTTTGAAATTGACAAATTAACGGAATTCAATCAGCAAAAGGTGCTTAAGGCATTTATAAACAACGGTGTCAGTGAGTCCCATTTCACCGCGTCAACAGGCTACGGCTACGGTGACAGGGGCAGAGAGGTGCTTGATGAATTAACTGCCGAAATTTTCGGCACAGAGGATGCAATCATCCGCCATAGCTTCGCAAGCGGAACACATACCCGTGGTGTTATGCTTTTTGGTGTGCTTCGTCCCGGTGACAGTGTGCTTTGCGTTTCGGGTACACCATACGATACAATTCATTCCGTAATCGGTCTTACGGGTGAGGGTATGGGCTCGCTTAAGGATTTCGGTGTTGAGTTCGATATCGTTGACCTTAAAGAAGACGGCACGATTGACTATGACGGCATCTCCAAGGCACTTAAGGAGAAGTCATACAAAGCCGTATATGTTCAGCGTTCAAGGGGATATAGCCTCAGACCCACCTTGTTGCACAGTGATATTAAAAAAATTGTTGATACGGTTAAATGCCAAAGCAACGCTTTTGTAATGCTTGACAACTGCTATGGTGAATTCACCGAATATAATATGCCCTCCGAGGCAGGTGTTGACCTTTTCGCAGGCTCACTTATCAAAAACCCCGGTGGTGGTATTGCCAAATGCGGTGGCTACATCGCAGGCAGAAAGGATTTAGTTGAGCTTTGTACCTATAGAATGACAACTCCCGGTGTTGGCAGAGAGGTTGGCGCAACCCTCGGCAATAACCGTGATATATTTATGGGTCTTTTCAATGCGCCACACGTTACAGGCGAGGCTCTTAAGGTTGCAGTTTTCTGTGCAGCGCTCTTTGAGGAAATGGGCTATGGTGTAACACCTGCCTACGACGAAAAACGAGCAGATATTATCCAGTGCCTTAAGCTTGAAACCCCCGAAAAGCTTATTGCCTTCTGCCAGGGACTTCAGAGTGGATCGGTTGTTGACAGCTACGTTGTGCCCGAGCCCTGGGATATGCCCGGCTATGACAGTCAGGTTATTATGGCGGCAGGCGCATTCACAAACGGCTCATCAATCGAGCTTTCAGCCGATGCACCTCTGCGCGAGCCTTTCGCAGTATGGCTTCAGGGTGGTCTCAACTTCCACAGTGGCAAAATCGGTGTGCTCCTTGGCGCACAGAGAGTGCTTGATATTAACAATTAAGTATGGTTTAATCCAATATGAGCTTAAGTCTGTTTGCCGATGGTGAGCAGACTTTTTTGTTAATTATACCAAAGAGGTGTGGCTTCGATTGTTAGGTTTTAACAGACTTTCAAAAAACAGAAAAAAATTATGTAAGATTTCTGGTTTTTTGTCATATATAAATGTAGTTATATATAATCTACAAATTCACATAAGGATTTTTAGCGAAATGGTGTATTGTGGGTTTGATTAGCGAGTGATAATATAGATTTGTGGAGGTGTATCATTCCATGAAAAAACTTTTGTCGTTTGTTCTTTGTGTTAGTATAATGCTTTCAAGCGTTAGTGTGGTTGCTGCGGTGGAGTTTCCTGTGGCTGCCGTTATCACAGAAAAGACGGAGGCAGAAATAATACCAGAAAGAATCAAGGCTGAAATTATGCCTGAAAATACAGAAGTATCTATTTCTGAAACAGTAGATTTGCAGTCATTTACAAATGATTTCTGTAATATGGTTAGTGAGGCAGAGGTTGATGCTTCTTCTGAAGATGACTTTCTTATTTCAGACAGCACCGATGCTTTGTATAGTGCTTTCGGTGAAGAATATTACGAGGATACCAACAGATTGATTGTTAAGTCTGAAAAGGCTATTAATACACTTGATTCGGTTGATTATGTATCAGGATATAAAGATCTTCACATTCTTCAGTTTGATGACGATGTTTCTTGCTCTGCTGCTTATGAATATTATCTCCGTCAGCCTGATGTTGAGTTCGTTCAGGAGGACATGCTTTTTGTTGAAACGGAAGCTGAAGAAGAACTTGTTTTTTCTGAGGCAACAGTTGAGTGTCCCACCCAATATCATTCTGATATGTTTGGCTTTACCGAAGCAAAAGAAGTAATGGCAAGTGGCGAAGTGGTTGTTGCAGTTGTTGACTCAGGTGTTGCTAATGACCACGAACTATTGTCGGGTAGAGTAGAGCCAACAGGCTTTGACAGTATCAATAACGTATCCTGCTATGATGACCGTGGACACGGTACTCACGTTGCAGGTATAATTGCCGCAAACACCAAGGATAATGTTATAATTAAACCTTACAAAGTACTTAATAAAGGTGGTGTAGGCACAGATACACAGGTTTATCTGGGCATTATGGCGGCTATTGAGGATGAAGTTGATATTATCAATCTGAGTCTTTCGCGTGAGGGTGAAAGCGAGCTCCTTGCAGAGGCTGTTGAAGCGGCTTATAACGCAGGTATTACTGTTGTTGTGGCTGCGGGTAATGATGGCGCAAATCTGTCAGAGGTTACATATACTCCTGCTTGCTTACCCCAGGTAATATGCGCTGTTTCTGTTGAAACTACAAAGTACAAGGCGGCTTCATCCAACTGGGGTTCAACTCGCGATATCTCTGCACCTGGTGTAAATATTCTCAGTTCATACCTTAATAATACATACAAGATTATGTCGGGTACATCTATGGCGGCGCCCTTTATTTCTTGTGTAGTAGCATATCAGCTTGCAACAGGTACCTACCTTTCACCTGATGATATGTACAACAAACTTTATGAGAACTCAAAACGTGGTGGTGGCACTCACAATATTCGCTATGTTTGTCCCGGTGCCTTTACCACAATTAACACAACCTGTGCAACGCCCGAAATAAGCCGTGCTTCAGGAATTTTCTGGGGTTATGTTGATGTGGAATTAATCTGCTCAACTGAAGGTGCAGAAATTCTCTATAATACA
>JAGBTL010000002.1 GCA_017631355.1 Clostridia bacterium | reverse complement strand
CGCTGTCCTTGAAACAAACAAGGCCTTTGCTAATTCTTCTTGAGTAAATCCACGGCTTTTCCGCAATTCCTGAAGCTTCTCGTTAAATTCCATCTTCTTCCCCTGCTTTTATTTCAACAATCGATTTGTAAATCATAAAAAGACCTGCGCTCAAAAGCACCGAGCCCATTATATCCGTTACCCAATGCACACCCGAAAGCAACCTGCCAACCACCATAAACACAGTGAAAATCACGGTACTAACTGTAATTATATTTTTTATTGCGGTGTTTTTTACCCTGATTTTTGCCTGAAAAATGAGTGTAGTCATTACACCCAACACAAGAAGTGTTGTTGATGACGGATATGAGCACTCCATAACCCCATTTATAAGAATGGGTCTGTAATTTATTGGTATCATTTCAAAAATCAGATAGCACATTATTACTATAACATAATATACCCCTAAAATGATAATATCAAAATCAACTCTTAACAGACTTTTTCTTTTCACAAGCTGACAAAATCCCATACCACCAAAGGCAAGGCACACGAAAACAGGCACAAGACCAAGCCAATCGGTAATGGTGTAGAGAGTCATATTTACTCCTGTCAGAGAATGAAAGGCTGTGTTTATTGCTGCAAAGCCAATATCAGTTCCATTCACCCCAAGGGGCTGCACGTCAAAAGTCATAACAAGCGCAGTCCACAAAGCAAACAGGAAAATAAATATTACTCCTGTCAGCAGACCTCTTTTTCCCTTAGCATTCATAAAAACAACCCTTTCTGTTTTGTCCTTCTTCCCTTTTATCCTAACAGAAAAAGCGTGCTGAACAAAGCCTTTTTACATAACATGGACGATACTTTTCGTGTCATAAAAATAAACCCTTGATTTTCAAGGGTTTTATCTGTCACACGCCAAATATAGCATAATCCTCTGCCGTGCAGTTTTTTGATATATAATCACTTTTCTTAAGTCCGTTTTTATTTTCTTTATATGATTTGAGAATTTCTCTGCTCATATTAGTTAAATCCTCTCTCGCAAGAGCCTCATCAACACTCAACAGCAATACCTCGCTGTTTTCATAGCCGTCTGACTTAGGCTCACCTGAAACATAGTTGGCAGTAAAAACTGCGCACCACTGCTCACTTTTGAACTGCATTGAATAAAGATCTTTTGATTTGCAAACAACACCTGTTTCCTCAAAAATCTCGCGCTCAATAGCAATTGTAGGGAGCTCTTTTTCTTTCACATATCCACCGGGCAACAATATTCTTTCCTTTGCGGTGCCGTAGGTGTGGCGTACAAGCAGAATTTTGCCTTCAATTTCAACAATACCGCAAACGGCAAAGGATTTATTATTCTGTTCGGTGGTTTTCTTTTTAAATAAGCTCATTTAATAAACTCCTGAAAATCAATTAAAATACTGCAAGTATTCTGTTTCTTGCTTTAAGGATATAACCGCTTCGTTCTCTGTACCGAAAAATGAATATGCATATGCTTTGTCCTTTGGCATCCAATAAGCCGGACAAGCATCGGGAATATTACAGCATAATATCCACTCGTCTTCATCCAGAATTTCTATTTCTTCATAGGTATATTTATAAAAACCTGCTTCACTTTTCAACACAATAAATCTTTTTGTATTATCTTTGTTATATATTACCCGAACAACTTCATAACCACAAATAGTCAGGCTCTTATTATATAATTCCTCTGCAAGCTGTTCAATTGGGGGGATAGGAGGAATAGACGCTCTTTCCTTTTTATTAAAAATTCTTCTAAACATTTTTTAACCGTCCAAAAATCATTCTGTATAAAATACCTGTAACAGCAGTGGTTTTCATACAAATATTATTTCGTTTAATCTTTGTTATAATTCAACGTCACTTTCCTTCCCCATCGGCAAGTGAAGAAATTATCTGTTGGCAATTTGCTTTTAAATAGTCGGGTAAGCCGTCAACAAGCTCGTGGGCCTCGTCCATTCTGCCCTCAGTGGCACACAGAATAGCCGTAACGTAGTTCCTTTGGGGATTCTCCGCAGGGCTATATTTAATAGATTTTTCAATATACTCCCAAGCCTTAGCATTATCGTGACAGGATAAGCACACAGTACCCATATCGTAATATATCTGACCCATATTTTCCTTTTTTCCTGTGTTTGTTTCATTACCTAAATACAATCCCAGTGCTTTTTTATAATATTTCAAGGCTTTTTTATTTTCTGATTTTCTTTGTGCAAGCTTTGCCGTTCGGTAATATGGATGAAAAGCCACCAAAAACTGTGCATCCTCATCATACTCCGCCATTTTTTCATAGTATTTGTTCATCTGCTCCTCATTCTCAAGGAATTCGTAGCAAAGGCCGATAAAATAGAAAATGGCAAAGCAATCAAAATCATCAATGCAAGCATTTTCAAGCATCAATAATATTGTCAAGCCGCCCTGAAAATCACGCTTTGATATCCTTATAAGGGCGGCGGTCAGATGAAGTTGTGCTTCCTGCGACTGCTGAAAAGCAGATAAAAATATATCACCAAAGGCTTTCCCGTGTATTTCCCGCCATTTCTTATAGTTTTCATCATTTAAAGCATATTTCTGTAACAAATCAAAAAATTCTTGTATGTCCATATAATTATCCTTCGTAAAATAATTAAAAACAATCTTTACTGACAGTATATCAAACCCTCTCCGTTAAAGCAAGATTTTAGTTTTTGAAC
Source organism: Clostridia bacterium (assembly GCA_017631355.1). GTDB lineage: Bacteria > Bacillota > Clostridia > Oscillospirales > Acutalibacteraceae > DTU089. The sequence goes on along the minus strand of JAGBTL010000002.1, from coordinate 6,089 downwards.
TATTTACCCATTATTTGTACAATTTTCTTTTTGTTCCCTATTACTATTGACCCCACGGGTGGGCTTTGGTATAATCTATTAACTAATATATACGGAATGTTTTTACATTTCGGGACGGACGTGCTTTATGAACAAGAAAAAAGCTCTTTTAATCAATAACCCCTGTGCCGGTGTTGACCGCAAAAGAATTACTCCTGCGGAAATTATGGAACAGCTTTCCGCTGCTGACCTTGATTTCACCGTGCAGAGCACCAAGGGTCAGGGTGATGCCACCGAAATTGTCAAAGCAATGGGCAACGACCACGACGTTATTATTTGCTGTGGCGGTGACGGCACACTCAATGAAACCATGAACGGTGTAATGCAGCTCAACAAGCGCGTTCCCGTTGGCTACATTCCCTCAGGCTCTACCAACGACCTTGCTACCACCCTTGGCATAAAAAAGGGTGTAGAGCACGCCGCACAGATGATACTCAACAACAAAACCAACACCTATGATGTTGGTATGTTCGGTGACAAATTCTTCAATTACATTGCATGCTTTGGTGCTGCCACAGACCTTTCATATAACACACCGCAGAGCTGGAAAAACCTTCTGGGTCACAGCGCATATATGATACACGGCTTTGTAATCCGCCTCATTCCTATGATTAAGGGCTTTAAGCCAACCCGTATGAGGATTGAATATGACGATGGCATTATTGAGGATGATATCTACTTTGGCGCAGTTTCTAACACCACCTCTGTTGCAGGACTTGCAAAATATGACAACGTAAAGCTTAACGACGGTGTATTTGAGCTGCTTATTGTTAAGGGTCTTAAGCGCAACGTAGATGCTATCGGCTCTCTTATACAGGTTATCAACAAGGATTACAGCAGCGACAATATCCTTTTCACCAAAACAAAGCACCTCAAAATTACCTGCGAGGATAAAATTCCCTGGTCACTTGATGGTGAATATGGCGGTGACGTTGGCAACATTGAAATAAAAATCATTCCCGATGCTTACGATATCTATTCCGACAACGCTGAAATGTTCGTTGATAAGGCACCTGCCGCTTTGTAAATTAAATACATAAAAAATAAAGCTGTAAAAACCAAATGGTTTTTACAGCTTTTGTTATATCCCCTTAATATACCTTTCAATTTCCACGGCAGAGGCGCTGTTTTTATCTACAAAGAGGTTGAAATTATCGTGCTGCTTGAGCATAGTTGCAGGCACGTAGGGCGTAAGGTCATTTTCAAGGGTATCCTTAATTGCCTGTGCCTTCACCTTGTGGGGAACACAGGAAATAATCACCTTGGACTTCATAATTTCCTTAACCGTCATTGAAACAGCGTGTGTAGGCACATCGTCAATTGTTGCAAACCAACCTTCACCAAGCTGCTGATTACGGCACTTGTCGTCCAATTTTACCACAATATAAGCGTTATCGTTGTCAAAATCTGCGGGTGGGTCATTAAATGCGATGTGTGCATTCTCGCCAATGCCTATCAATGCCACGTCAACAGACCTTTCACGGAGCTTTGCGGTTACCTCTGCAATGTTTGCCTCAATATCGCCCTCGGTGTTTACGTAATATATCGCCTTGGCATTTACAAAATCACCAAAGCGCTCCTTGATATACTTGCGGAAGCTTGCAGGGTGTGTAATGGGCAGGTCCACGTATTCATCAAGGTGGAAAACCTCAACCCTGGACCAGTCCACAGGCTGCTTTACAAGTGCCCCAATTGTTTCAAATTGTGATGCGCCTGTTGACAAAACAAGCCTTGCGCTTCCGTTTTTTTCAATAGCCGCATTAATCTCTGCTGCAGCAAGGACTGCTGCACGTTCACCTAACTGCACGGCATTTTCTGATAAGGTAATTTTCATTTTCAAAGCTCCTTTTTGCTATAAACAATTTTTCCGCCCACAATAGTAAGCATAATATTGATATTTTCATCAAACACGGTAATATCCGCATCGTAGCCTTCCGCTAATGCACCCTTATCTGACAGACCCATAGCCCTTGCAGGGGTCAGGCTTGACATTTTCACCGCATCAACAAGGGGAATATCCGCCTGTGTGACCGCTGTGCGGACTAATCTGTCAAAGGTTGCCACGCTACCCGCAAATGCAGAGCGATCAGGCAGCCACGCAACGCCGTCGGAAGCGATTGCCCTTGTGCCTGTTTCCTTGTTGCCCATAACAAAGTCTGTTTCTTCGGGCAAATCTGCACCACGAACGGAATCGGAAACGAGAATCATTTTGTCTGCACCCTTCACCTTGTAAACAAGCTTCAGAAGCTCTGGCGGTAGGTGTATTCCGTCACAAATTGCCTCGCAGTAAATATCGTCACGGAGCAGGCACCCCTCTACTGCACCTGCCCTGCGGAAGCCGTCAACACGATGCACCCCCGACATACCCGAATACAGGTGTGTTGCAATGGGGTAAAGACCCTCCTCCGCATGGGTAATAACATCTGCGTCCGCATCGGTGTGGGCAATGCCACATATAACGCCCTTTTCACGCAAATATTGTGCCATATGGGCGCTTCCCGAAAGCTCGGGTGCTGTATCTATACGACGGATAAAGGGATATTCCTTTATTAGCTCAACGTATTCAAGGTCCTGTGGGGTACTGAGCGCATCAAGGGGCTGTGCTCCCCTCTGCTCCCTTGAAAAATAAGGTCCCTCAAGGTGTATGCCCAAAAGCTCCGCACCCTTACAGGATGAAAAATCGGTGTGGGCAAGGGCATCCAAGGCGCGCCTTATCTCGGGGAACGGTGCGCTGAGAGTAGTGGGAAATACTCCGGTTACACCGTGCTCTGCATAGGCTTCCATAGCACGCAAATTCGCCTCAGGGTCGGCATCCATAAAGTCCACGCCTGCAATACCGTGAGAATGAAGCTCTATCCACCCTGCGCCGACGTAACCGCCCTGTGCATCTATTACGGAAAAATCAGATGTATTTATCTCTTCAGCAGATACAATACCACAAATTTTGCCGCCCTCAAAAACAAGCGCATAGCCCTGTAATTCCCTATCAGATGTAAGGATTTTTCCGTTTATAATCGCTGTCTTCATAGCATTTCACCACACTATCACTTTCTTTGGTACGATTATACTAACAATTAAATCATTATGTAACTAAAATCAAACATCAGCTTTTATTGTGGATATTACAAATATAATTTGTAATATTTATTTTTTCTTTTTAAACGCAGTTGTAATTTTATTGAATGCTTTATATGCAGGTACTTCTAGCACCTTTTCGGCTTCCTTCAGCTGCTTTCTTATTTCAAGTCCCTGGGGACAATGCTGTTCACATTTACCGCAGCCCACACATTGTGAAGCAGGCGCATATTTTGCTGTGCATTTTACATAATCCTTGAAGCCTGCAAGGCCGCCGTTGGAAAAATGCTTGTTATAAGCAGAAAAGGTTCCGCTGATATTAATATTTTTAGGACAAGGCATACAGTATTCGCAGCCCGTACACCCAACCTTCATTTTGGAATTGATAGCATCCACAACGCTTTTGAGCATTGCTTCATCATCTGCGGTCAATTCACCGATTTCTGTTTCAGATGCGGTTTTTATGTTGTCCTCTACCATTTCATCGGAATTCATGCCCGAAAGCACAACGCTGACCTGGGGCTGATTCCAGAGCCAACGGAATGCCCACTGCGCAGGAGTATGCTGTACAGGATGGTCTGCAAAAAGGTTGCTTGCCTCTGCAGGAAGATTGTTGACGAGTCTGCCTCCGCGAAGGGGCTCCATAATCATAACGGGAATGCCCTTTTCGTGAGCATGAAGCAGTCCCTTTCGGCCTGCCTGAGTATGCTCATCCATATAGTTGTACTGTATCAGGCACATATCCCAATCGTAGGCATCTATAATTTTACAGAACATATCGGATTTGCCATGATATGAAAAGCCCACCTGACGTATTGCGCCGCTTGCCTTCTTATCTTCAATCCATTTTTCAATACCGATGCTTTTCAGCCTTTCCCACACCTTGATATCCGCCATCATGTGCATAAGATAAAAATCAACATGGTCAGTACGAAGTCTTTTAAGCTGCTCGTTGAAAAGCTTGTCAAGTATTTCCGTGCTACGCATCAGCTGAGGGGGAAGCTTTGTGGCAATATACACCTTGTCACGGATATTATTTTTTTCGAAAATCTCGCCGATTGCAGCCTCACTGCCCGGATATATAAAGGCAGTGTCAAAATAATTCACGCCATTATTATATGCCTTCATAATCTGACGTTCTGCATCAGCCATATTAATTCTGCCCATTTTCTTTTTAAAGCGCATACAACCAAAGCCCAGAACGGACAGATTGTTGCCGTATTTATCCTTGCGGTATTTCATAATGCCACCTCCGTGGAGCTTTTGCAATTTAATGGTTATGGGTTAATTATAGCATATATGGTGGGTGTGTCAACTGGGGGGGATTATGGTTATAAAACAAAAAGCACACCGATTGGTGTGCTTTTGTTTTGTGTTTACAGGACGGAATGACACCCCTCAAAATTCTTTATCAAGCGTCTTTAATTCCATCTCTATGTCAGTTATTCTTATCTTTCGCTTATTTCCTTTTATTGCAATCGTCATGTTTCTTGTTCGGAAAATTTCTTTTGCCGCCTGAATTATCTGTTCTTTTGTAATATTATTAAATCTCCCATAAAATTCATCGGAATAATCTATGGAATCTGTTTTTAATATATGATTATAATATGCCATACTCCAATTCAAGTCGTCAGGCTTATCCAATTCCATTAGTGAACTGCTCATTTCATACTTTAAGTTTGCATCAAAATTGAACTGTCCGTTTTTTACATGATTCAAAAGGCTGACAATTATTCTGACAGCATCCACAATTTTTTCTTTTCCAACCTCAAACTTAAAGTTTATATTTCCGATATTGTCATATTGCTCTAAAGTGCTTTCAAAGGAGTAAATAATCGGATTATCCTCAGAAAGATAATTATGCACTAACCCTGCTTCCCCCTTGAATAAAACCGCATATATCAAATCATACACTCCACCCGAATATTTTGAGCAGTCAATATCAAAACCAATTTTTACATAATGCCAATAATCATTTTTAACGTTTACAATACCCTTTCTGTTAAAGAAACCATTATTTACAGTAACAGTATTGGTAAAACTTACACTTTGATTGTTAATGTAAATTTTTTTAATTTTTCTCAATAAAATATTCTTGTCTTCCTGTGATACATTACCCGTCAAATAAACAAATAAATTGTTTTTTGAAAGCACTTTTTCTCTGAAAGCATTAATTTTTTTAATTGAAAAACCATCTATATTTTTGCAATATCCCAATACGGTTTTTTCAGCTTCACAGCCATTCCATACAATGTTATCGAAAAAATAATCAAGAGAGTTTCGTTCATCTTTTTCTCTGATTTCAGCTTTAATTCGCTTTTTCTCTTTCAAAAAGTCAGATGATGTCAGTTTAATTTCATCAAACAAACTGCATAAAATATCTGTTGCAAAATCAAATTCATCGTGTGGTCCATTTATAGTGAAACGAATAAATTCTTTATAAGTGCAGCCTTGCAAATCCAAGCCATGCAACGCTAAAAGTTCATAAAAGTTTTCATATTTATTTTTCAGATTTCTGAAAACAATATGTTCAAACAAGTGACTGATTCCATTATTTGTTGTGTTTTCAAACAAACTTCCTGCTCGGATGTATAATGACAAGCAGAAACTTTTAAGTGCAGGATTCGTCATAGAATATATATCAATTCCGTTAACAGAAACCGACTGTTCATACATAATTCAATCACCTGCTTTGTTTTTAAAAATATATCTTGCACACATTATACACCATAATTGAATATTATTCAATATTATCCAAATCATACGTTCAAATCCAACAAGTCCGTAAAGGGGTGTCACGAACTGCGAACATAAATTTCAGATATTAAACAAAAAAACCCTTGAATTTTCAAGGCTTTCTTTTAATCGGATATTACAATAAACCTACGACAACGACTCTTGCGGTGCCCAAAATCGGCGGTCACTCCTGCTCGTCGTTGCCGATTTTGACCGCTACGCCATCCTCACCTCGCTTT